>JAEOUJ010000348.1 GCA_016839405.1 Candidatus Gerdarchaeota archaeon
ATAATGTATAACAATTATTATTTTTCTTTAAAATATTTCTTACTCAATTATTAAGAAAAATATAATAAATATTTCTTATTTTAACTATTTATTTGAAGAAAACTAATAAATTATACTTTCAATAAATTGTAATAGTTACTAAATTGCTACTTCGGGGGATACATTTGAAACCGATTACTGAAGAAACTGTCATGGATTATTACCTTGAATTAATGAAAGAAGATAAAATTGAGTTTCTAGTAAATAAACCTAAAAAAAAGAAAGCAATAAGAGATATTATTAAAAAATTTAAGAAAACTGAAGATATTCATGATAAAATTTTATTAGCTAAAGATTTATGGATTATTTTCTTTGAATCAGCAATGGTTTTCATTGATCCTGATAAGCAAGGATATGATTCATTATTCATATATTTTAACGAATTTGTTGAATTTGAGGAATTAATATTTGCTTCTGATAAATTTTATCGTGATCATACTCTTCATAGTCTTTGGGTTTATTTCTTAGGTGAATATCTTTATAATAATCCTGAGTTTAGTCCGCTTTTCGTTAATTTTAATTATCAACAACATCGTTCTGCAAATACAGCTAAATTTTTTGAAAAATTAGGTTTTCCCCATATTTTCGGTGAATTTTGTGAATTTCTCAAAAAAGTCTATCAAATACTTCCTAATGATGATTCAATCCGTTGTGTGATTGCTTTAGCTCATGATCTTGGGTATCCTTTAAAGAAAATTGCTAAAATCAATAAATCAATTGGTAGAGTTTTGCCATATTTCTCAATTTCAAAATATGGTGAATTTAATTTTCAATATGAGAATGTCCAACAATTCTATATTGAAAACCTATTAGAGCTTATGTCTTGTGACATGAAATTTTCAATTGAAATTGGAGATATACCATTTGATGAACAACAGATGATTAAAGAACATACAGCGCTGCAATATCAAATACATACTGCATTGAATAAAATTGAACAACCACCCGATAATGTAACAGAGGAATTTAGGAAATATCTAGAAAACATTAGTGAAAAAGAGATACATATTTGGCGCAGAATTTATGCTGGAGCAATGAGACTTGACAAATCTATGTCTAGACTTATGCGATTTGCTAATGATTTTGAACAATATCAGCATGGAATAATGAGTTCATATTTATTAATGAAATTACTAAATGCCTTTTCAAATATCCAAATATCTTATAGTGATCCTTCTAGTTTATCAATTGATGAAATGGATATACCAAAAATATTTTCTAAACTTAGAATACTTGGTGCAATGGCTGATCATACAAGCCCTGGGTTTAAAATGAGTGAGATAGATTCTTATTCTGCATTGCTAATGCTTATTGATGAAATAGAGGAATTCTCAAGAATTTCTCGAGCAAATCAATATAGACAATTTATCAATGAATTTTGCAAAACTGAAATTAGTTATGATGAAGGTTGTCTATGCATTGATTTCATCTTTGACGATGTAACAGTTGTAGGTTTAAATCCTGAAATTGCTTTTAAAGACAAAGCAAAGAAATTTCTTTCAATATTTAACATTCCTGAATTGAATGAGAATTTAAGGATTAGATTCAGATCTATTGGTCGCCTACCTCATGATAATAATACATATGAACTAAATATTTCGCGTGAATTTTTCAGTATTAAAATTAATGATGAGGAAGTAGATCCACAAAACTATCTTAAAACAAAAGAGGTTTTTGAAAGCTAAAAAAATATCCTTCAAAATGCTTCAATAATTTTTTCATTAGAAAGAATCGATATTATTCGATTTTCAGATAGTTAAACGTCATACTATCAACAATTTTTCATTGTTTAATTTTACAACCTTTAATTTTCCTAATGATTCCTTGAATCTTTTTAAGTTATAAATTCTTAATTTATCTATGAAAATATCAATTGATGATTTAGAAGGGCATTCAGAGGAAGAATTGATTAAAAAGAAAAGAGATTTGTTTATGGTTGTTAGACCATTAGTTGTAGTAACAACCATTAGTGATCAAAATATACCAAATGCATCAATTATTACAAATTTTATGAATCTCTCTGTTTTAACGAAATTGGCTATTGGTTGCCATCCTTCTAGTGATACTTATAGAAACATAATAAAAATGGAAGAATTTGTAATAAATATCCCACCAGAATCTATTATTGAACAGATTATGATTACAGCTGTTGATTTTCATCCAAATGTTAATGAAATTAAAAGATCTGGATTAACTTCAATTTCTTCTTTAAAGGTAAAACCACCTAGAATTAAAGAATGCAAAATTCATTTTGAATGTAAATTAGCTTTTTTTAAAGATTCATTAATTGTTGGCACAATTCTTAACACTTCTATTGATAAAGAATTAATTGAATGTGATTTCGAAGAAAGATTTGAAAAACTACAACAAATATTTCTTTTAGGTTCTAGTATGTATGGCAAAATTGGACCAATAAAAGAGTTACCATTACATATCTTGAGAGATTATAAAAATAAGTAATCTATGTTAAAAAATATTAATTAGAAATTTACTATAGCAATCTTTTTTATTATTGATATTCATCTTAATTTGATAATTTATTTTGGTAGATTGGTTTTGATAGGTAAAACAAAGAGACTAGTATTAAAATCTGGCAATGTTTTTGATTCACTAACAGGAAAAATAAAGAAAGATTATACAATCATAATAGAAGGGAAAAATATTTCTTGGTTAGGGAAAGACAGTTCTTTTGACAGAGAAAAAAATGATAAAATTATTGACGTTTCTGAAAAATTCATATTGCCAGGATTAATTGAATGTCATGTACATTTAGAAGGTACTGGAACAGCTAAAATAGATGAGGAGTATATGCGTACAAAATCATCTATGTGGGCTTTTCTAGCTCTAACAAATGCTCAAAAACAATTAATGAGTGGATTTACTTGTGTAAGAGATTGTGGTTCCTATCCTGATTATGCTCCATCATTACGAAGATTTTTTGATCAAAGAATGATTGCAGGACCAAGACTATTAGTTTCTAATCGTTCAATAATACAACCTGGAAATCAAGAATTTGTTGGACCAGATTTTCTATTTAGTTTTTTGCGAGAATTTTATGAAACAAA
>JAEOUJ010000047.1 GCA_016839405.1 Candidatus Gerdarchaeota archaeon
AATTAAAATTGTATTTGGATTATTATCCACATAATTCTTAGCTTCTATTACAGCAAGATTGAATGAGATTGTTTCTAGAATTGCATTGATTATATTATTATCATGACTTCCTTGATCAATTCTCCCTCCTTCTATCATTAAGAAAAATCCTTTTGTATTTTGATTTAGTAATTCAATAGCTTTTCGAGTCATTTCAAATAATGAAGGTATTAAGTTTAAGTCCCTATCTTGCTCATAGTTCATATAACCATTTGCAAATAAACCTAGTATCTTTCCAGATGTAATCCCACTTAAAGTAGTTTTATTTCTTACAAAAGAATATCCCATGCTTTCCATTTCTAATAATTGTTCTGTTGTAAAATCCTCTAAACCACCCCCCATTAAAATATCAACATTAGCTTCTTCAACTATCTGCCTAGTAATTTCATCATAATTATTTCTGTTATTAACATGTGTCATAAAACATGCTGGTGTTGCATGCTGAACTGAAGTAGTAGTTACAATCCCAGTGGATTTATTTTGTTTTTGAGCGATTTCTAATATTGTTTCTAGTATTGTACCATCTGGACTAATAGCTATTCTCCTATTATATGTTTTAACTCCGGTAGCTATTGCGGTAGCTGCAGCAGCAGAATCAGTTATTTCAAAAAAGGCATTGTGTGTCATAACAGAGATATTGAGATCTAGATTCTCCATTGCTAGATTTTGATTTTTACCTAATTCTACAAATCTAGCTAATTTAACATGATCAAATCCCATTCCATCTCCAATCATCAAAATAATGCTATAATTATTATCTTCATTTAAATTAAATTCTGAATTTACAGGATTTATTGATAAACCAAATAACAATAGTGATAATATACTCAATAAAAGAATTTTTGATTTAATTTGATTACTTTGCAAATAGAATCCTTCCAAAAATTATTTGTGTTTTTTTAATTTCTGTGAAATTTCTCATAAATTTTTCGTTTGTATCATTATTATTAATTATAAGATTTTTTCGAGTATACATAAGTTTTTTAACTAATTAACTTAAACGAAAAATCAGACAAATATAAAAACGCCGTCGTAGCACAGCCTGGTAGTGCGACTCCTTGGTAAGGAGTAGGTCGTGGGTTCAAGTCCCACCGACGGCTTAATCTTTTTATAATTTTAAATCTAGCTCTATGGGTTTTATTTGAAAATTAAAAATGCTTTTTTCCTTATTTGTGTATCTGATTAATTTTAATGTATCTTATAATACAAATCAAAACGTTAAATGAAATTTATCCCTTGTATTTGATTTTCTTTTCAAAGATTTTTTCTTTGGGGGGTTTATATTTTGTCGCAAAAACATTTTCATAAGCTGATATCAAGGTAGATTTGAATGGTTCAAAAAACTCATGGAGAAGCTCGATTATTAAGTAATAATAAAGAATATATTTCTCCTAAAGAGCAAAAAGAAAATCCTCAGATAGAGCTCTTTAAAACAATGGAAAATTTATCTGTTTTTGAATTACTAGAAATTGCAACATCGGCAAAGAATAAACAACAAAGAGAATTTGCTGTTCATTTATTAGGATTGAATAGCCAATCAAATAAGAAAATAAAATCAACTTTATGGGAAATCTCATCATATGATCATAGTTCTATTCGTAAAAATGCTTACTGGTCATTAGCTAAGCTTAACGAAAAACAAGTAATACCAAATTTATTAGAATTACTAACTTCTGATATAAATGATCATGATAAATCAATTACAATAAATTTGCTGGGTAAAATTGGTGATGAACGAGTAGTAAGGCCTTTAGTGAAAATCAGTGCTACTACAAAAGATAGAACTATAATAAGTGCTGGTATGGCTATTCATCAAATAATACGAAGAATTGGCATTGAATCATTACTGAATCTATTACTAGATAACGATTTAGATGTACGTCAAGAGACTATCTGGTTATTGTCTTCTCGAGCAAGATTCCTGAGTAAGACAAATGAAAGAAAGAATATCATTGAGACATTGACAAACCATCTCCATGTGGAGAGAGACTTAACCATAAAATCAATCTTAGCTTATAATTTATCTACATTAAATATTCTTGAAGGTTCAAAAGAACTTTTACTATTATTACTTGGAAATAATATAGCTAAAGAACATGAAACAACTTACTGGAATGAAGTTGTACGAGCTTTCATCTATCGCCAAAAAGAAATTTCTTTAAAATTAGTTGAAAAATCTATACAAGCTTTAACATCAGAAAATAATCAAAATAAAGAGAGTAAAAAAGCAAAAAAGAACCTACTTAAACTGAAAAAATCTTTAAGAAAATTGGATAAGATTTTTGATATAATCTAAGAATGCAGAAATTAACTATATAGTGTTAATAGCTAACCCATTCTTCTAGTGAAAGTCTCCTCTATTTAACAGTACAATGTTACATATACGTTTTTTTAAGTAAATACCTAATAATAATATGGCGAACAAAAAGCTATTGTATCAACAAAAAACCAACATTGGGTTCATGTTGTTGGTTGATTGGGGGTGC
>JAEOUJ010000349.1 GCA_016839405.1 Candidatus Gerdarchaeota archaeon
CACGAAGAAATCCAAAATGGTCACCTCATTCTAATCAAGCAGTTGGTACGACTATGAAAAACAATCCTTGTGGACCTTTTATTCCATGTCATAGAGTTATAAAATCAGACGGTTCGATAGGAAATTTTCGTGGTGGAGCTGAAGGTGCTGTAGATGAGAAAATTCGCATGCTTAGAGACGAAGGCGTTATTGTTATAAAAGGTAAAATTAATTTGAAAGAATTTCGTCACAAATTTTCTTAGGACTTATCTGTTGAATAAATTGTTTTTAACCGATTAACTCCCTCAATTTCTTTTATAACTTCAACAACTGCTTTTGGTACTAATTTTTTCCAAGATTGTTTATCAGCTACAATCAATTCTCTTATATGATTTGCACTATATTCTTCGCGCTCATAAATTGGTGTATTTCGTACTTCTATTCCTGCTTGTTTAAAGAGATACCCAACCAATGGGCTATTAGTAAAAACAACATCAAACTTTGGAACCAATCTTGTAAGATGTGCTACCCACAAGCTATTATCTTTAATATCATTTGCTGGTATGATGATTACTCTAGTAACATCTTTTAATTCAGCTACTAAGGAATTGTGAATCATATCAAAACGTTCTCCAGCAGTAAAAGGATTATCTGGCAAATGACTTTGCTGAGAAGCAGCAATTATCACTATTAAATCATCAACTTCTGATAAGATGTATTTTATAGCATTAAAATGTCCTAAATGAAATGGCTGAAATCTACCAACAATCATTCCACGCATATGAATTCCTCTTAATGATCATTTTTCTAATCTATACTCACTTATAAATTAATTTAACTATTTATGATTATTAAATAATTATTCAAAGTTCATTGTATTAAAAAACTTTATAAGTAAATTTTAAACAATCGAGAAACATTAGATAATGAAAAGTCCTTTTCTAAAGAGAAATTTTGAGGACAAAAGATTTTACCGTGATATGCCATGGAAATAGAGGTCATTGAAAAAAAAGGCAACAAATTGCGTTTCGTTATACGCGGAAGTAATTTTACATTAATTAATACATTGCGTAGAGCAATTATTAGTGAGGTACCAACATTAGCTATTGAAGATATTATCTTAGTAGAAAATACCTCGCCAGTTTTAGATGAAATTGTTGCCCATAGATTAGGTTTAATTCCTCTAACTACACCTATTGATGAATTCACAGTAGCAGCTGAATGTGATAATTGCGAGGGTGAAGGATGTCAATTTTGTTCCGTTCCATTAACACTAGAAGTCGAAGCAGCAGAAGATGAAACTCGTACAGTTTATTCTAAAGATTTAATTTCAAATGATGATAAAATTGTTCCAGTATCCGATAGCATACCTATTGCAAAACTTGGTGCAGGTCAAAAAATTACACTAGAAGCAATTGCTATGATGGGTCGAGGTAAACAACATGCAAAATGGTCTCCCGTAGTTACTTGTAGTTATCGTTATTACCCTAAAGTAATTCAAGATGTGTCTAAATGCACTGGATGTATGGAATGTGTAGATGCATGTCCAAAAAACATTTTAGAAGTTAACAAGAAAATTGTTACTTTAACAAATCCTTTAGAATGTTTACTTTGTGATTTATGTACTAATGCTTGTACATACGATTCTTTGAAAATGGGTAATGTTGATGGAGATTATATATTTTTCATCGAAACTACAGGTGCGATAAAACCTTTGGAAGCAATTAGGAAAGCTACCGAAATCCTCAAAAATAAGGCTAAAGATTTCGAGAACGAATATAAAATAGCTTTAGATAAACATCTCAAGAAAAAGTGATTATTCATATTAAACAAATTATCCCCTTCAAGGATTTTATTCATTGAAGACGGAGGATTGTGAGAAATTGCCAAAACCAACAGGGCCATCAGATCCTAATACCGTCGCGCTAATACGCGATTTGAGAAAGAAAGGTGCTTCAGATAAGAAGCATAATTTTTGGACGGTTCTCTCCAAAAAATTAGCGAAACCTCGTAGACAAAGATCCATCGTTAATCTTAGCAAGATTAGTCGTTATGCTAAGAAAGATGAATTAGTTGTCATACCAGGTAAAGTACTTGCTTCAGGAGAGATAAAGGGCAGCTATACAATTGCTGCTTTAACCTTCAGTGAAATTGCTGAAGAGAAGATAATAAAAGCTGGTGGAAGAGCACTATCATTAAGAGACTTAATGAATTTACCAGCTACAGAGCTACAAAAGGTTCGCATTTTGGCGTAATATAATCGGAGTAGATTAAAATGTCAGAAAAAGTTGTAATTGACGCAGAAGGCGCAATACTTGGAAGGCTTTCAACAAACATTGCAAAACGCTTACTTACTGGTGAAACAGTTAATTTAGTTAATGTTGAAAAGATAATTATCTCTGGAAAGCCAGAATCAATAATTGCTAGATATAAAGAACGATTAGGTATACGAAGTAAATATAATCCTCTTCGAGGTCCATTCCATTATAGACGTCCTGATAGATTTGTTAGACGAACCATTAGAGGGATGCTTCCCTTTAAAAAACCAAGAGGAAAGGATGCTTATCATCGATTGAAATGTTATATTTCAGTTCCAGAAGAATTTGCTAAAGCCAAAATGATAAAAATACCTGAAGCTGATTCTTCAAAATTAACTGTTAAAAAACTCTCAGTTGGTGAGCTCTGTAAGCAGTTAGGTTGGAATTATGACGAAAAATTAGATCCAACCATAAAATCAGAAGACAATTAGGTGATTTAAAAAATGTCATCAAAAAGAATTGTTTTAACTTCAGGAAAACGCAAAACTGCGATAGCTCGAGCTACAACTAAAGCTGGTAAAGGTCGTATTCGCATAAACTCTATTCCGCTTGAAATTTATCCGTCGGAATTAGCAAGAATGAAGATTCAAGAACCTTTAGTCTTGGCTGGAGATAAAATAATAAATGATGTAGATATTATCATTAGTGTTCATGGTGGAGGAATCATCGGACAAGCTGATGCTATTAGAACAGCTATAGGTAGAGCTTTAGTCAAATGGACACAAGATCCAGAATTAAGAAGCAAATTTATGCACTATGATCGATCTATTTTAGTTGCAGATTCTCGTAGAAAGGAAGTTAAGAAAGCTGGTGGACCTGGCGCTAGAGCTCGCTACCAGAAATCCTATCGTTAAAGAAAGCTAAAAATTATTATGTGGTTTAAACCACTAATTTTTTTCTTTTCTTTTAAAAAATCAAATTATAGTAATCATTCGAATTTATAATTAGTTGATGAAAATGAACAGAGAAAAAGATTGGCTACGATATTCAGAAGAATTATTAGAAATAGCAGATTTACTCATAAATCATAAGAAATATTCTTGGGCATGTTTTACACTACAACAAGCAACATCTGCAGCTTTAAAATCTATACTTGCAAGAATGGATGAGTCAACATTTGGTGATAATTTAATTAAATTAATTAGAATAATAGGTCAGAATACAAATATTCCTGATGATGTTAAAAAGTCCTGTCATATTCTTAATGATTATTTCAGTATGACTCGAAATTTGGAAGCAAAATCCAATGGAACACCTTTGAATAATTATTCATTAGCTGAAGCAGAACAAGCTAAAAATAATACATTGGTCGTTATTCGATTTGCTCACCATATGGCACATTAAAAAACCATAATTTTAGATGTATTCATTTACTTTTATATAAGCAATAGCTAAATTAAGTATAATAGCTTAATGGATAGCTTGAATCTTATGACCCTTACATCATATGCTACGGATGCAATTGATTATGCTTTCAAAAAAGGCGCTGATTATGTAGATGTAAGAGTTGAAAATGAATTCTCAAATTATACTGGTTTAAGAAATAATACTATATGTGGAGTTAATACAAATTTACAGAAAGGTATTGGTGTACGTCTTTTAATTAAAAATTGTTGGGGATTTGCTTCATCAGCATCCTTTGATAACTCATCAATTAAGCGTATTGTAGATACTGCTTTATTTAATGCAAAAAAAATTTCTGAAAATAGTACACAAGCAAAAATAGAGTTATCAAATATACCTGCAAAAAAGACTCAGGTTTCTGATGAATGTAAAAAAGATCCACAATTTTTAGAACAAAATGAAAGAATAAAATTATTAGAATTGGTTAATAATAGAATTAAATCTAATGTAAAAGTTCTCAAAATTTTAGATTTGAAATTAATTGAAAATCACACTCAAAAATTTTTCTTGAATTCAGAAGGATCTGAAATTGAACAAACTCTAATAAGAGCTAGTTTATTCTTAGGAAGTTCATTGAGTGGTTCTAGTAATTTTCAAAGAATTAGATCATTAGGATTTGGTGGTGTTGGAGGAATTGAACAATTTGAAACCATGCAATTTGATAATTTTCTTGAAAATTTCATTTTATCAATACCTAATATTGCACAAGCTAAATTAATAAAACCAATTGAGCAACCTACTATTCTAAATGAAGAAATAGGTTGGAATCTATGTCATGAATTCTGTCATGCTGTTGAATCAGATTTAATTTTAGCAGGAAGATCTCCGTTAGGGAATTTTATAGGTAATAAAGTAGGTTCAGAGGATGTTACAATTATTGATGATGCCAGCTTTAATGGCTATGGTGAATATTATTTTGATGATGAAGGGATAAAGGCTTCAGGCACACTAATAGTTGAAGATGGTATTCTATATGATGTTCTACAAAGCAGAGAAACAGCTGCTCTAACTAATACGATTCCAACAAGTAATGGTCGTGCTGAAAGTTGTCTTCATTATCCACAAGTAAGACAAAGTAATACTTTCTTTGAACCTGGGAATTTTACATTTGAGGAATTATTAGAAACAATCAAGAATGGAATTTATATTTGTGATATTTTTGGAGGTAATGCTGATACTATTGATGGTAATTTCCAATTAGATGCACAATATGGTCGAAAAATTGAGAAGGGAAAATTAGGCGATTATGTTACTGGATTCTCTATAATTGGCAATCTTTATACAATTTTAGGGGATGTAATTGGATTGACTAAAAACTTAGGCAGTTTTCCATCATATTGTAGTAAAAATGGTCAACGTGTTAGTGTAGGAGCAATTTCTCCAAAAGTAGGATTAAAACGTATCTCAGTAATTTCTAATATTTCTCAGAGATTAATGCGAAAATTTGATTATACACGTTTGAGGGAAAGATGAATGATTGAAGTAATAGTAGAAGAAGCTATGAAAAGTGCTAATTCAATCAATTTAGATGCAATAGAAGTTTTTATGCAAAAGAAAAATCTTAAACGTATTGAGATATCAGGTGGAGTGATAAAAAATATAATTGAACAAGAACGATCAGGTCTTGCATTAAGATCAATAATGAACAATCAAATGAGTTTTGTAACCTCAAATTCAGTCGATAAAATTCATGAAACAGTTGAGCTTGCTGCCCAAAATGCTCAAAAATCAATGCAAAAAATTTCTCATAATTTTGTTAACAAGAAATACATAACTCCTGTGCAACAAATACGGGATTCCCGTTTAATTGATTTGACATTGGATGAAATGTGTGATCGAATAAATGAAATATTATCATCAATCAAACAATCAAAACCAGTAATAAATCTCGATGGTAATGTGCAAATAGAAACAGAGGAACGTTTAATTGCTAATTCTGAAGATTTATGGAAGAGAGAAGTTGGTACTCGTTTACAGGCTAATATTTGGACTACTATTAAAGTTGGAGATTTTATTGGTGTTGGATCTGGTTATTTAACCTCTCGTCTTTTAACAGATAATTGGCAAAAAATTTTCAATATGTCTATTCAAACAGCTTTATCCCAACAAGGAAGAAAAAAATTATCTATTGGTAAACCAAAAGGGATTATCTTAAGTCCACAAGCAGCTGCTAAAATTCTTGCCTATGGGTTGATTCCCTCTTTTAGTATTTCAAGTGGTAGTTTTAGTGGTGATTCATTAAGGAGTTGTAGGTTCAACAATAATTTACAATTAATTGATGATCCAACTTATCCAGGTGCTCAAAATACATTTGGATGGGATGATGAAGGTTATCCAAGTAAACCAAGGATTGTTGTGAGTGGCGGAAAATGTCGTAGATTACTTGGCATGAATTTTTCATGTTTTGATGATAATGATAAAAATTTAACAAAAGGAAACTGCTATCGTGCTAGTTTTTCAAATATAGAATCTAGAAGCTATTTTTATCCTCCAATAATTTTGCCATCTAATTTCATTATTAAACAACGTAAACAATCTTCTAATGATCTTGTTCGGGACTTGACAAATGGAATTTATATTAAAGAAATAAGTGATGCTCAAGATACAAACTATTATTCAGGTGACTTCATAGTTTCTATCATAGAGGGTTATGAAATTAAAAATGGTGAAATAACTAATCCAATTTTACCTTGCTATTGTTCTGGAAATATTTATCA
>JAEOUJ010000350.1 GCA_016839405.1 Candidatus Gerdarchaeota archaeon
ATCATTACTTTTAATAGCTTTATTTCTCATTTCAGAGAAATTTTCATGAGTTTCTAAACTACACATATCCATTGGGAATCAACTCAAAGTAACGATTAACAATTAGGCATTTATATCTTGCAAAGTAATTTATTATATTTTGAGATTCAAAAAGATTAGAAAATAATAGAGCAAAAATTGTTCGTAAATTATTTTTATTTAGGATTATAATCTTTTCAGATGATTTTTAACTTAAAAATCAAGTTGAATTAAAATTTGACTAATTTTTTATTTGTGAAAGATTTTACTTTGCAATGCAAAGTTATTTATATTAGAAAGAACATTATATTACATAGTGAAAAAAAAATGAATGAAAATTATGATTTAAAGAAGCTTGAGAAAAAAACAGCTTCAGTAATTTTTCAAGATGGAATATTTGATATGAGTTTAGGATTAGTATTAATAGCATTTGGAATTGCATCTTTATTATATAATAAATTATCAGATCCCTGGGATGGCTTATTTGGATTTCTCCTTTATTTAGTGATTGCTGTTCCTTTATTCTTAGTACAAGCATTCATCACAAAACCACGATTAGGAGTTGTAAAATATAGTACAGAACGAAAAAAGAAAAACATGATAATAATTAGCATTGGAGTAATAATATTACTTTCAAATGTGATAGTACTTATTTTGTTCTTTGTAGATGTTATACAATTTAGTTGGAATAGCTATTTAATGGCAATCTTATTTGGATTAATACCATTAATAATTTTCACATTGATGGCCTATTTTATGGAATTCAAGCGATTATATATAATTGGAACACTCTTTTCAATAGCATTTATATTAAAGGAAATTTTAACTTTACAAGGATTTAATCTAATAGGAAATATTGTTTTCATTAGTTTAGGAGTAATTATTGTAACGATTGGGATAGCATGTCTTATTCAATTCTTTAAAAAATATCCAAAAATAATGGTGCAGGATTATGAATTCAAAGAACCCGGAATTCAGCAATAATCTTTCTAATTTGATGGATATAGACAAGGACATACATGAACCAGCTAGATTAATGATATTATCATATTTATTTGTTATAGAGAGTGCTGACTTTGTTTTCCTACAAGGTCAAACAGATTTGACTTGGGGGAATTTATCTTCACATATAAGCAAATTAGAGGAAAAGCAATATGTTAAAGTGGAAAAAGAGTTCATTAGAAAAAAACCACGGACAATGGTAAAGATAACAGAAAAAGGAAAGAAGGCATTATTAAATTATAGAGAAAAAATGAAAAAAATATTAGAGTAATTTATTTTTGTATTTCAGAATAAGTAATCTATTAATATGAGCAAAAAGATAAGTCACTTATGACAAAAAAAATGACTCTTAGAGAATATTTAGAAAAAGAAGGATTTAAAGAACCTAAGAAATATAATATTTGGGTCAATGGTAAAAAAGTTGATTTAGATTATGAATTAGAAGAAGGAGACGAGGTAATTGTTTTACCTGTTCTAAAAGGTGGGAATAATAACTAGAAGGATTGAAATTTAATAAAAAAAATGTACTGTTTAATTATGGGGAAAATTATATGGAAGTAGAAAATAGGGTAATAAGATCTTGTAGCTTTTCGAATAACTTTGGTGCTGATGCTCAATATTTATATGATATTTGGGATGAATCAGAATATTTAGCAAAATATCGAAGAGTAATTGATTTAATAAAAGAACCATGTTTATCATGCAATTATCTGAAAATCTGTCGTGGAAGATGTCATGTTATTTCTGAGTTTTTAACTGGAAATTTTAATAATCCTGAATGCCCAAATGTCGTTGAATTTCAAATGCAAGGAAAATAAATCAGAATGTTTTATTAATGAAAAAGAATCAAATTCAATGTGTATTATTATAGAAAGGATGTTAATTTATGAGTGTTTCAATAAGAACATTAGAAGATTATGGGTTTCTATTTTGTTTTATTGGAGGTATTATAACAATTGTAATAGCTTTAATAGCATTCATTATAGATATTGCAGGAGAAAAAATCGATTGGTTTTTTGGTGCTGGACCTATTGGTATTGCAAATATAATCGCTGGAACTGTTATTTCTATGATATTTGGAGTATTAGCATTTTTAATTGGTTTAAAGTTATTTTCAACTAAGATTAGAAACATCATTGAAAAAATTGATTTGCTAATTATTGCTATAATTATGCTAGTAATTGGAATTATTGTCTTTGGGATAGGTGGTATTGTAATAATTGTTGGGGGCATTTTAACATTGGTTTATCGATTGCAATCGCAATAAATGATATGATAAAAACTCTCACAATTTTTTTTATGAAATTATTATTTTATTTTCAACATTCATTTGTTATCTTCTGATTTCTTTCCAAACAATTTCTCTTTCAATTCATCTTTTGTTTCAATAATATCTTTCTTGAATTTTTCTGATTTTTCAGTTAATTTTTCATCAAGGGTTTTTGAAGTTCTGCTAATTCCTTCTTTTACTCTAGTTGTAGTTTTTTTTCCGGGATCGGGTATAGTAGCTTCCATGAATTTAATTGCTGGAGTATGAACGCAACAAGGATTTATCTTATCTTTAGTATTTGGTATAAAACCATCATTTTCCAACCAATTTCTTGCTTTTTCATATGCTTGATTAATCAATTGTTTTGATTTGGAGAAATCGTGAGGACCTACATCAATTTTATCTGGTGGGGGAACAACTATTAATTCTACTTTGTTTTTATAGAGTTGTATATCATCAGCCAATTGCCTGTTGAGAAGGTAGATAAAACTACGAATGAGTATTTCTAATAGATTTTTGGGTTCTTGATTGGGCGATGGAACACCTATTGGAAAAACTACAACGCGTTCTGCACCTAAACGCACAGCTGTAGAAATTGGAGCATTATTTAGTAAACCACCATCTACTATAGTGTGATTCTTCATGTGTTGTGGTGGGAAAACACCTGGAATTGCTGTACTTGCCATTAAAGCTTCCAAAGCTAATCCTTTATTGAATACAATTTCTTCACCTGTTTTTATATCAGCACCTATAATAAACAAAGGTAATTTTGTTTCTTCAATTCTTGTAAAAGGAATATATTTCATAATTAATTTGCGTAAATTTTTTGGAGAGATTAAATATTGACCTGCTGTAGTAAAATTAACAACAGGGGTTATTGGTGAGGGAGTAAAAACATTCCACACTTTGATATTTAACCAAATTTCCTCCATGAATGCTACTCCTTCTGATGTGGGTTTATAGGCATACATGGCACCATTTAAGCTTCCAACTGATGTTCCTAATACCATATCTGCTTGAATGCCTTTTTCAACCAAAGCTTTTAGAGCCCCGAGTTCTATAGCACCTAAACTTGCTCCACCGGAAAAAACAAATGCTGTTTGAGGATTAAATGAATAACCTTTCATAAAAATCTCTTTGAGAAGCTTATTTATTAAATTCTTGATAAAACTCTAATGATAAAGTTGATATGTAATCGTATCAAGAGCTTTTTCTACTGGTTTAGGTGGTTTATATTTTTGCAAAACTAATCCTTTGTTTTTAATGAAACAATCTAAAATTGTTTTACATAAATTTGTTAGTGGATAATCATCTATTTTTGTTATGGGTATAAATTTTGCATCTTCAATTTCGTCTAAATCAGGTATCGGTTCCCCAGAAATATATTCAACTCTATAAAAGAAACAAATGTCTGATATGATTTCCTTTGATTTACTTTTGCGATTATAATGTCGAATAACAATTAAATTTGATGTTTTTACTTTAACACCTGTTTCTTCAAATATTTCTCGTTCTAAAGCTTTTGTTGGAACCTCTCCAATATCAACAAATCCTCCAGGTTGGCACCATTGCCCTTTAGCAACACCTTAGGAGTGTTTGACTAAAAGCACTTTATCATCATGAAAACAGAATCCACCAACTCCAAAATTATGACAACTTCTCTTATTTGGCACGTGACGTTCTTTCATATTAAATAATATGTTATTGAAAATTAAATCTTTATTGAAATTAAAAATTTATTACAATATAATTAAATCATATATCAATTTTTAAAAAATTTCAAACTATTCTTTATTAATGATATTTTGGCCAAGTGTTATAGCTTCATCTTTGAAGTCTTCTAATTTATCTAAATCACCATATTCTAAGACTCCACTGGCAATAATTTTACCTTTATAATGCATCCTTCCAAAATGAACAATTCTCATTAAGATGTTTAGCATGCAACTTATAGTTTTTGTGTATTCTGGACCTGTTAGAATAGCTAATACAGCACCTCTATTTTGAAATACACCTCTTTCATAAAGAACAACTCTATCAAGGACTAATTTCATAAATGGAGAGACAAACCAAAAGGAGATAGGAGATCCAAAAACTACAGTTTCTGCTTTAGAAATTGCATTGTAAATTTCTTCTATATCATCGTCTAGATGACATTGTTTGTCTTGTTTACATTTATAACAACTGATACAAGGTTTTATGTTATAATCACGTAAACGCAAATATTCGATTTCTCCACCAACATTTGCTATTCCTTTTTCAATATATGAAAGTAGAATAGTTGTATTACCATCTAATCTTGGACTAGCATTTAACATTAAAACTTTAGTCAAAGTTTTCCCCCTAAATAATTATATTAGCAATAGTTATTTGAAAAATTTTTGCAAAAATTATACTTTTTAGCGTGAATTAATGAACTTCTCATAAAAACAAATTATATGAAATTTTTCTATAACTATTATTTTATAATTAATTGATAAAACTAACATGCTCAATATATAACTTTGAATGCTTTACAATAAAATACCTTAACCTGAAAATAATGAGTTCGAATATAAAGAGAAAAAAATCTTAGAAAATGTTTGAAATATTAAAACTAGCAACCTTAATTAAAGCAAACCTATTCCAAACGATTTTAATACCAAATTGAACTGACAAACAACCATTGTTTGAGATTATTAAAGAATAATCTTGATCTATACTTTTTCTATCAAACTATGAACTAGATAATGAAGTGATTCTTCAAAAAATGCTTCATGCAAATCTAGTATTTGAGGTTTGAACGAATATAAAAAATTAAATCTAAAATTAAAGATGGAGGAAAAAAATTGAATTACAAGAAATTCATTATAGGAATAGCTCTAATAGGTTTGTTTCTAATTCCAGCCGGAGTGCAAATGGCTTCTGCCCTAGGTGATCCAATTAAATATAGCGAAATTGCTGATGCTATAACAGTAAAAACTGATTATCTTTATGTTAAAATTGTCCCAGATCAAGGGCATCTTATGTGGTGGTCAGGTCGCAATAATACAGATGAAATGTATAAATTACAATTAGTAAAAATCCAAGAATTTGGCGGTGAAGATGCAGTTCTAGATGACCATTTTGAATTGCTTGGAATGCCTTATAATCTAATTACTGGTGATTGGAATTATATTATCGATGAACAGGAAGATCAACTAACAATTACATTAAGCATACTTGGACTACCAAATGGCGCTGATATCTATTTAGTAATGAAAGTTTATACTGAAGATGTTCCAGTCGAAGGAACTGATTATACAGTAAAAGCTCTAGAAGAATTGAAATTCGATATCTTAGTTGATAATTGGGATTTCAGTGATAATGCTAAAGGATATGCAATCCAAACCTACTTAACGGAGTTGCGATCTCGAAATAGAATACGTATTAGAAATGGTACAATGGAAGAAAATTGCGAAAATGTTAAAACAATGCAATTCGCACCTGAAGCAGCTGATAATCCAATAGCATTTTATGCTTGGACAACTTTTGCTAAAATATACGACTCAACAGATGCTTTAATAGATACAGTTGATGTAGGAACCGCTTATTTCGATGATTTAGCTACTCCACCAGAGGAAGCAGATGGTTACCAAGAAGGATTAGCTCAC
>JAEOUJ010000351.1 GCA_016839405.1 Candidatus Gerdarchaeota archaeon
ATTTCAGCATTAATATTTCTTGGATTGGGAATTTATTTCGGTTGGGTACGAAAAACAGACGAACAAGAAGAAGAAGAAGAAGAAGAAGAAGAAGATTTTACAGAATTTGATGAAGTAAAGAGGAAACCAACATCTAATGAACAAATAACTTTTGTTTATGTAAAATCAGAGGATGATAGTAAGGAAGATTAATTATATTTATAATTCTATGTGAAATCTTCTAGTTCCTCAAGTTTCTTTTTCCATTTTTCAGCTAAATCTTTTTTATCTATTTTTTCATATAATGCAATTAATACTTCACAGATTTTTGCTAAAGATGTTGTCCACTCTTGAGAATATTCTAACTTTCTTGGTTGCAATGCTTCTAATTGATTGAGATCAATATCAATTTTAAAGAATTGATTAAATTCCTCAAATGCTTCACGGATATCAATTAATGTTTCCATGAGTGTTCGAACTAATTTTGCATCCTTTGAGGAAGTTAATTGCTTTTTCATTCTATCTTCAATTAGTTGAAGTTTTTCATTTAAATCTGACATTTTGAACACTCCAATATCTCTAAAATAATTGTTATACTAATTACTTTATCTATTTTGTTAAAGAAGATTTGTGAGAAAAATTTCTCACAAATTTTTCGCATAATTAAATAAATTACCTGCTTGATATATATCTATTTGAACTTTAGACATTCCTTTTGCTTGATGCTCTTTTTTATTAGTTAAGTTTTTGATTAAACCACTTTTAAGATTAACTTGGATTTCATCACCAGTATTAATGAATTTCTTATCTTCTATAATATCACTCAATAATAAAGGCAAACCAGCATTTATTGCATTCCTTTTGTAAATTGCTCCATAGGATTTTGCAATTAAGACTTGAATACCAAGTGCAATAAAACAATCAACTGCTTGTTGTCTAGAGGATCCAGAACCAAAATTTGCACCTAAAATCAAAATATCTCCTTTTTGAACTTGTTTTGAGAAATTTTTCCATCCTTCAAGATTATCAAAAGCATATTGCCCCATTTCATTAATATCAGTTATATGTAAATATTTATTGTGAAAAATCATATCAGTATATATATCATCAATTGGTTTGTCATTCTGATCTCGAATTACCAATACTCTTCCTTTTATGATAGTTGGTTTTGTCATATTTTTACCTCCAACTAAAGACTTTCAGGACTAATTATTTTACCAGCAATTGCAGAAGCAGTTACTGTTTCAGGACTACAAAGATAGGTTAATCCAGAACCTTGTTTTCCCTTAAAATTTCGATTGCCGGTGGATACTTTAACTTCTCCTTCACCAGTCATGCCTATTTGTCCACTAGCACAACCAGCACATCCAGGATTACTAACGACAGTTCTAGCATCAAATAGAACTTGTATATCCCCATTTTTAATCATATCACCAAGAACTGTTCTAGTGGCAGGAACAATTTTCATTACAGTATTTTTTGCCACTTCTTTATTCCTTAGCATATCAACAGCTATTTTCATATCTTCATAACGCCCATTAGTGCAACTACCAAGGAATGCTGAATCGATATGAATATTCTTCTTTTCTATAGACTCTACTTCTACAACATTATCAGGTTTAAAAGGTTCAGCTATTAATGGCCTTAAATCAGATATATCCACAATTATCTCTTCGATATAATTTGCATCTTCATCAGCAAATTGTGGTGTGAAATCAAATTTAGCTCTATCTTTACAATATTTAATAATCTCAGCATTAGGAGGAATAAAACCAACTATACCTCCCATTTCTGTTACCATAGATGCAAGAGTAATTCTTCCCGCGAATGATAAATTATCAATAGCTTTACCAAAAAATTCAATTGCTTTTCCTAAAGCACCTTTAGAAGTTAATTTTTGAATTACTGCCAAAGTTAAATCTTTAGCTGAGCAAGGTGATTTTAATTCGCCTTCAATTATTACCTTCATTGTTGGAGGTACTTCAAACCAGGTTTTACCTGCTTTCATTCCAAAAGCAATATCCTGATCACCCATTCCTTGTCCAAATGAACCAATACTACCTGTAATATTGAGGTGACTATCAGTACCAACAACAGTTGAACCTGGAACACTATAACCTTCTTCAATTAGTATATGCGAACCAATTCCCCATTCTGAATCAAATACACGTATACCTTCTTCTCTTGCGAATTGTCGTATTATTTGTTGATTTTCAGCATAGCCAAGATTATTTGCTGGTATAACACAATCAAAAGTAAAAACCGTTCTTTCCTTTGATTCAAATTTCGATTCATTAGGATAATTTTTTTGTAAATTACCTACAACATTGGCCCCTGCAAAATCTCTGGCACTTCGTACATCCAGATCTAACCATATAATATTACCTGGTTTTACTTCGTCTTGAGAACGAGCAGAAAAAATTTTTTCAATAACTGTTTGCCCCATTGGATTTATTTCTCCAAATTATCAGATATGATTTATGCAAATAGGTTTCAATATAACAGAGTTATTTTAAATTTTCCATAATATTTCATTGATTTATTTTTATTATTATTCAGTAAGAAATAAAAATAAGACCTAGTCATTTTATTATATCATAAATTGATATTATCAGAGAAAATATCTTGTTTAAATAGGATAAAAACTGGGAATTTAGTAAGAAGAATTGAAAATTAGAAATTCACAAATATAGGAACAATATGATTACCTGGTGGTATTAATGAGCAATCAAAAAAGAGATCCATATGATGCTCTTGGTATTCCAAGAAATGCATCACAAGATGATATTAAGAAAGCATATAGAAAATTAGCTCGAAAATACCATCCTGATGCTAATCCCGGTGATAAAAACGCAGAAAGCAAATTCAAAGAAGTTTCAGAAGCCTATTCTGTTTTAAGCGATCCTGATCAACGAGCTGCTTATGATCGTTTTGGCTGGGCAGGTTTAGATGCTACTGTTGGTGGAACCGGAGGGGATCCTTTTGCAGGATTCGGTTTTGGTGATATTTTTAGTAGCTTCTTTGATATGTTTGGTGGACAAACAAGAGGAAGAAGATCACGCCCAGTTTCTGGCAAGCATATTCGAATAGCAATAGATCTTACTTTTGAAGAAGCTGCTAGTGGTGTTAAAAAGAATGTAACTGTTAAAAAACATGCATTATGTTCTACATGTAAGGGTTCTAGAGCTGCACCAGGAACAAGCCCAAAACGTTGCTCTGTATGTAATGGTTCTGGTATGGAACGAACACAGCAACGAACACCTTTTGGAATTATGATTAATGAAACAACTTGTCGAACATGTCGAGGATTAGGAGAAATAGTCGATCATCCATGTACTGAATGTAGAGGTTCTGGTTTAGTTGAAGAAGCTAAAAAACTTGAAGTGGGTATACCAGCTGGGATAAATGATGGTCAGAGAATTGTTGTTTCGGGGGAAGGTGAACCAGGACCTCGAGGTATTCCTCCTGGTGATTTATACGTTTTAATTAGATTAAAGGAGCACAAATATTTCCATAGAGAAGGTAATGAGCTAATTTATGAACAAACATTAAATATTGCTCAAGCTACTTTGGGAGAAACAATACTTGTACCAAC
>JAEOUJ010000352.1 GCA_016839405.1 Candidatus Gerdarchaeota archaeon
ATTATTTCACCTTTTACGAATAGTTTTCTAATTTCAGAAATAATTCCATTAAAGATCCTCAAAGGATTTTTGAGTGATATCATGTTAACCAATTCTGTTCCTTCAAAAAATTCCATTATTATAATATGTCTATTGATATCTATTGCTCTTGGAGTTTTTGAACCAATTTTAGTAGCGATAGTTAATCCTTCGAATTCTCTTTCTGCAGATAACCTTGATTTATATAACCAATTAATATGTCCTCTTTTACCCACATATCCTCTGAGTTTTTTACTTCTTTGAAAACTCGGTCTACCTACTCTGTGAATTTTAGCAACTAATTCTTCTTGGTTTTCATTAAAAGCTAAAAAAACATCTGATTCTTTACCTTTTCCTAATTCTCTACCAATTGCTACAATCGAATCTCTTTCTGCTAAAGCATGAAAAGCTAGAACATCATAACCATGGTGTGTTAATTGATATCCCAAAAAAGAACCTTTCCATCTAAAAATCAATTCTTTATAATGAAGCTCGTCTAATCGATTTATAACTATATCAGGACTTAATTTACTTAATTCAAATATTGATTCCGATGAAACATATTCAGAGGTTCTCATACCAACTTCAATAGCTTGTAAAATCCGGAAATCTTGTTTGTTTAATTCTAATAAATAATCTGCTGCTTTAGCCATTAAAGTTATTCTCCTCTTATTAGGTAATTTTATTTACTCTTTGTATTATTTCTATCTAAAAATTTAATGGATTGTTTCACTCTGATTATCTTTTTAAATATTTAATAAATTGAAAATTATATTACTTTGTGGTTTTTTGATAAAACAATCATTAAAATAGTCACAGAAACTTTTATTTATTGTATTCATTTTAAATAGTACTTCACCAATAATCTGAGATGAGGTGGTAGTAATATGTCACAAGTTACTGTGCAAGTTAATGATGATGATCAAATTCTCAAAGTGGCAAAAGCACTTTCATCAGACACTCGTATTAAAATTCTAAAAATGACTGCTGAAAGTGAAATTGATGTAAGCAGGATTGCTGATAAATTAAATCAAACAGAGGCAAATATAAGTGCTCAGATTAAAATTCTAGAAGATGCAAAGCTTTTGATATCACGTTATGAACCTGGAAAACATGGTGTTAGAAAAATTTGTAGTACTAAGGTTGATACAGTAATCTTAAAATTCTAAATTTTTCTGGTTAAGATTATTTTTTTATTTTAGTTTTCCATTTCTTTGTTTTTTACGTTCAATTGCTGCTTCAATAAATCCTTTGAAAAGAGGATTAGGTTGCCAAGGTAATGAAGTAAATTCAGGATGGAATTGTGAAGCGAAATAAAACCTATGATTTGGCAATTCAAGTATTTCCATTCTACGTCCATCTTCTGATATGCCAGAAAATACTAATCCATTTTTCTCTAATTGTTCTATATAATCCGGATTTACTTCAAAGCGATGTCTATGTCTTTCTCGAATTTTCTTTTGTTTATAAAGTTCAAAGGTTTTTGTCTTCTCTTTAATTATTACTGGTAAACCACCTAATCGCATTGTTCCACCTAAATCTATCACATCTTTTTGTTCTGGAAGGAGATCAATTACTAAATTATTCGATTTTACAATTCCTTCTCTAGTAAATTCAAAGCTACTTGCATCTTTTATACCAACAACATTTCTAGCAAATTCAATTGTTGCCAATTGAAAACCAAAACACAATCCTAAGAATGGCATATTATTTTCACGAGCATATTGGATCATAGATATTTTTCCTTCAGTCCCACGAAAACCGAATCCTCCAGGTACTAACAATCCATCATAATCTTCTAGGATTTTTAATTTAGATTTATCTTCTTCCATATCCTCGGTTTCAATCCAATCTATTTCTACATGATACTCATATTGTGCACCTGCATGATTAAGTGCTTCATTAACAGATATATAAGAATCAGCTATTTGAGTATATTTTCCTCCCATAGCAATTCGAAGAGTTCCAATTGGTTTTTCGTATCTTTTAATTAAAGCATTCCAATCCTTCCAATCTGCTTTCTTTAATTCTATATTTAATTGTTTAATTAATAACTCACCTAATCCTTGTTTATCCAACATATAAGGAGCTGAATAAACTGATTGTAAATCTGGCAATGTAAAAACAGCACTTTTTGGAACATTGCAGAATAGAGCAATTTTCTTAACCGTTTGTTCATCTAAAAGCTCATGACTTCTACATACAATCATATTAGGATTAAGGCCAATACTTCTTAATTCTTTAACTGAATGTTGTGTCGGTTTTGTTTTTGGTTCTCCTAGATGTTTTGGCACAGGGACAAAAGTTGTGTGAACAAGTAGTGTATCCTTCTCGTCTTCTTCCATTCTAAATTGCCTTATCGCTTCAAGAAATGGCAAAGATTCAATATCCCCAACAGTTCCACCTATTTCTGTTAACAAAACATCAGGATTATTATTTTTCAAAACCTCTCGTATTTGAAATTTTATTTCATCAACAACATGAGGAATAACTTGTACTGTTTGCCCCAAATAATCTCCTGCACGTTCTTTTCGTATAACTTCTCGATAAATTTTACCTGTTGTTATATTTTGGTTTTTCTTCATATTCAATCCAAGAATTCGAGCATAATGACCAAAGTCAACATCAATTTCCCCACCATCATCAGTTACATAAACCTCCCCATGTTGAATTGGATTCATTGTTCCAGCGTCTATATTCAAATATGGATCGATTTTTATTAGATCAACTGTTTTTTCTCTTACCTGTAAATTCTTACCAATACTAGAAGTTACTATCCCCTTACCAATTCCGCTCATAACTCCTCCTACTACGAATATGAATTTTGTTTTCTTTTTCATGGATACCTACTCATCATAATAAAAAGACAACATGTGAGTTACTGGTATAAATAGTTTATCCTCTTGTGTTTAAATGTTGTGAGGATAAAAAAACATAATTAGAAAAGTATTTTTTTGCAATACGGTTTGCTAACGTTTCAAAAATAAATTCTATCAATTATTTTTAGGAAAAATTTGTTAATTGTAATGCCTACCTCAGATTATAAGTAGATTTCATTGGTGTTATTAATGATTGATCTATCAATTAATGAATCTGTGCTCAAAAAAACAATTCAAAGAGCACGTGAAAGAAATATAATAATCCCTACATTTGAGCAAATGAAAAATCCAAAAAATTTGCCTAAAAAAATCAAAGCTGATCTTTCATCTTTAGGTTTATGGG
>JAEOUJ010000353.1 GCA_016839405.1 Candidatus Gerdarchaeota archaeon
AATTGATCAAGGAAGTCATGATAATAATATAATCAATGCAATTCTAGAAACAATCTCATTCAATCTTGCTGTAATAGAAGCTAAGAATTATGTGGATAATAATCCAAATACAATTTTAATTGTAACAGCTGATCATGAAACTGGAGGATTATCATATAATAATGATAATTTAGATAATAATTTACCATCAACAATTTATTCTGAAGAAGAAAATCGTACATTAAGAATTTCAAGAATTAATCAATTAGACGTTAGTTGGGGTTCAAGTGGTCATACAAGAAAATATGTTCCATTTTTTGCTTATGGAAATGCATTTGAAAATATAACCGATGTTTCTTTGATTGATAATATTGATATCTTTAGTGTTATGAATGATTACATTCAAGGAAAAAATATCGAGTTAATCAATAGATTACAGATCAATAAAACATCTTTGAAAATAGTTATTCCAATTGTTATACTAAGTCATATAACAATAATAACGATAATAGTTACTAGAATTACAATTTCAATTAAAAAAGTAAATTAAAAGGAAAAAGAATGAAAGTTTTATCTTAGATTTCTATTGTGCTAATTTTATATGCTACTATAATCAAATATTTAAAATGAGTTGAGATAATTTGAAATGTGATCTAATGACTAAGAATATCCTCAATTATTGCATTTTATTATTTTTAATTTCATTTTTAGTTTTAGACACATCTTTCATTATGCCAAAAGATTCAATACAAACATCAGAACAAAGCGATAAAAATTACAATATTATTTTGATGATAGGAGATGGTATGGGTTTTGAGCAAATTAGATTAGCTAGATATATTGAAGTTGGAATAGATCAAAATCTAACAATAGAAAGATTAAATTATAATTCATCAGTAATAACACTAAATTATTTATCTGAAATAACTGATTCAGCAGCTGCAGCTACTGCTATAGCTACTGGAGTAAAAACATACAATAGAAGAATAGCTATCGCTCCAAATGGTTCTGTTGTTAAAACAATATTGGAAATTTCGCAAGAATATGGTAAAGCTACAGGTATTGTAACAACTGCTTTTATTCAACATGCTACACCTGCTAGCTTTATGACTCATGTTATAGATAGAGCACTTTATACAGAAATCACTAATCAAATAATCAATGATGCTAATGTTGATATTTTACTTGGTGGAGGATTAGATTATTTCACACTTCAACAAATTGAAAGTATGAAAAATCAAGATTATAATTATGTTACCAATAAAACTGAATTAGAATCTATTTCTTCTGGGAAAATTCTTGGATTATTTGCCAATGGTTACTTAGATTATGATCTTGAAAGGGAATATAATGTTACACCATCAATAGCAGAAATGACAAAAAAAGCTTTAGAAATATTAGAACAAAATTCTTCGGGATTCTTTCTTATGGTTGAAGGTGGGAGGATAGATCATGCATGTCATGCTAATAATAAAACAAATGCTGCACTTGAAGGAATAGCTTTTGATTATGCTGTCAGAGAAGCTTTAAATTATGTGAAAAATCATGATAATACAATTTTAATAGTAACAACTGATCATGAAACAGGTGGATTAGCAATAGTAAATGAGAATTTAGATCAAAATCTACCAATATCAGGTTTAACAGAAGAACAAAATGAAACAATAAGGATTACTAGAGCTAATCAGATAGATGTTGCTTGGAGTACTACTGGACATACAGATTTTAATGTACCTTTTTGGGCTTATGGAAAGGCATTAGAAAATACAACAATCAATCCATTAATTGATAATACTGATATTTTCTATATAATGAAAGAAATAATCATTGAACCTGAAGATAATGATGAAACACCAACTACACCAACTCCTACTTATATAACTCCGTCATCATTACCCCCAAAGACTAGTTCTGTTTCAATGTTAATTATTATCATACCAATTTCATTGATAAGCGTCTATTTCTTTAAAGTGATAAGGAAATCTTATTTTAGAGAGGAAAAATAACTTAAAAAACTCATTTCTTAAGTGAATATAAAATTATTGAACTTACAGCAACTTGAAGAGTCATAGAAATACCGAAAGTTAAAATTAGAGTAGTAAGATATTCATTAAGACGCCAATAACATAGTTGGCTATTCCAAGGCACTAATCAATCTTTTTTCTTTTAATTGACCATTGGCAAATAATGAACTAGCTGAGAATATTAAGGAATAGATATAAAACAATATACCCGATTAGGAACTTTCTTTTAAATAAAATAATAAAGCGAGGATTTATCCTCGCTAAAAACTTCTTGGTTTATTAATTCCTTATGATAGTTGTGTTTTACCAATCCGATTAAATGTAATAATACCAGCTACTAACCCTAATATAGGCGACGCTAAGAATTTCATAATCCAGAAGATAGCCATAACTACAATTAAAGCACTAATTGCTGCTTCTGTTAATTGATACCCAAAGGTCAATAATAATAACAATAGGATATTAGCGAAAGAACCAATACTGAAATTTGTAATACCAAAAGCATTTAGTAATCCGCCTCGTTGTAATTTGCCACTAGATACTAGCACTTTAGCTGTGAAAAATAATGCCAAAGCTAAACATCCATAGCCACATGTCAGTAAGAATGTAGTATTACCATAGAAACCTAAAAAGTACTCTATTATATCTATACCACCTGGAGCAGGATTGAAGATTTCAGCACTAACAACGAAATCAATTCTTGGATAAATTCCTACACCAATCCATGCTAACCAAAATAATGAAGCAACATATGATAGGATTTTTTCCTTAATATTTAGTGAGAATAATATTAATCCAATAATACACAATAGTGCTGCTACAAAATCAAGATAGTATAAGATAGAAAAGACTTTGAATAGATTCATTGTTGCATGTTCTAGACCTGGATTTCCACCAGGACCAGCAACATTTATCGCAACTCCCATTGCTATAAATGCGATTAATAAAGGTAGCATTATAACATTTTGAACAAATAGAGCAAAGAATCCAATTCTTATTATTAATGGATTGAATTTATTTGACGATTCTACTCTTGTTTCAGTTTCTTCTTTATCTTCCTCTTCCAATTTTTCTGGAATGTCAGATTTCTTTCTCGTTGCATCAACAATAGCATATACTATCATTATTATGGGAACTAATAATATAACAGCTAAATTCAAATAGAACCATGTCACAGGCTCTGCGGATTCATTGAATTGATTAATAGTAAAGTATTCGAAAGTGGGATTTTTCATTTGTTTAAGTTCTTGAGGTGCTTCAGTTTTACTGATTGTTTGTGTACATATACTTAATTGAACAAAAATTAAGGTTGATAAAATTAATAGTAAAATCACACTTAGTGTTTTCTTCCTCGCCATTTGAATAACCCAAATTAATTAAAAGTTTGTTGATAATATACTTTTCTCCTATCTATTATTTATTGAGTAATATAATAATAATTAAAAATAATGGTGCGAGGGAGGCGATTCGAACGCCTGAACCCCTACGGGAAAGGATTTCCCATCAGGTTGCGACGATTTTAGCCATAATTGTCCGGGAATTATCCGGAGATCTTGAGTCCTTCGCCGTTGACCGCTTGGCTACCCTCGCATTTATGCTTTTAAAAAGGTGAAATTAGTATGGAATTTATTCCATACCTAGAAATCCCCGTACAGCCGGACTTATTTCTGCCAGACGCTCTTTTGCTATAATTTCGGAATATTGCTTTATTATTCCTGTCGTCAGCAGAATGCCTGTTCCTGTACCCAGCGCCCCCAGAAAATCTGCGAATCCAGCCAGAACTGCTACAAACAAACCACCCAGAAGAGCAGCAATTGGAATATATCTTTCTAAATACTTTTCAAGTACTTTAGGATTTCGCCTAAAGCCGGGTATTTGCATATCTGCATCAAGGAGTTGTTTAGCAACATCTCGTGGACCCATACCAGCTGTTTCAAGCCAGATAGCAGAGAATACCATACATGCAGCAATTAGAATAACCAGATAAACAATTGCTCTTTCTCTACCATCTATAACTTGTTGAATACCTCGCGGTGCTGTTGTATAGAAAGCCAGACCACCAATAGGTGTTGGTTGTTCTGCATCGAAATCCCATTTACCAATCAGATCTACAATAGGATTGTTCGGTATTTTTTTAGCCATAATTTGCGATATAAAGTATACATTAGCAAATAATGCTGAAGCCAGAATTACAGGTATATTCGACGTATACAGAAATTTTATGGGATACCGAGCCGGTATTTTATATTTTGCATGTGATATTGGG
>JAEOUJ010000354.1 GCA_016839405.1 Candidatus Gerdarchaeota archaeon
AAATTTTATGCATTTGATGGTGATAAATTAGTTGGTTTTCTTACATCTGTTATACCACCAGAAGATGAGAGTGGAACTAAGATAGCTTATCTTGAATTTCCTATAACTTTACCTAATCATAAAGAATGCTCTGAATTACTTTTCAATAGTGCAATTGATACATTAAAGAAAAAAGGTGTTAAAAAACTTTTAACTAGAGTTGGAGAACCTTACAAAGGTACTATTGAAAAAGCTAAGAAATGGGGTTATAAATACTCCAGGGATCTTTACATATTATTAGAAGTAGAAATAAGCAAATTAATAACAAAAAAAAGTGACATAGAAATTCTTGAATTTGATACATCTAGAGACTTAGAAGATATGATAAAAATTTTCGTTGAAAAATTAGGCGCAACTGAGGAATATGCCCGTGGGAATTTTGAAAATATAATTAATAATAAGGAGATTTTTCCAATTCATTTGATTATAAGAGATGAAAATGAAATTGTTGGTCGGGTTTTAGCTTATCGTAATCCCAATAATACTAAAAACTCTAATTTCGGCAGTCTATATTATACTGATGAAAAATACTTTGAACCATTATTGTTCTCTGCAGTTAATAAATTGAAAGAAATAGGAGCTAAAAAAGCTAGCTTATTCCTTATTGGTCAAACCATTTATGATGTAGATAAATATGTTGCATTTGGTTTTTCAAAAATAGCTAAAATCGATTATTATGAAAAAGAGATCTAAATTAGATCTTAATTTTCATTTTTTTAGTATAATTTGCTAAAGTGGTCATTGAAATTTCTTATTAAACTAAATCATTCTATTGCAGTCAATTAAAAAATAGTTCATTTTACTAAAACAAATGCATTTTTTAACAAACAAAGAAACAAGCAAAATTTAAAAAATTGGTGAGAGGGAAAAGCTCGTAAAACCTCTCACTTTGCAGATTATCCTGAGTTTTGGTTAACCCAAAAATTCCTGGTGAATATCTTGATTGTTACATGGTACATTAAATATAGGTTTTGAAATATTAAAGCATATTAGAAAATGCTTTCAAGTTATCTAGTCTCATCTCTCTTACTATTTAGTAAATATATCCGCAGATTTTTGTCGGAGAAAATAACACAAAATGCTTATTTTTCACTAATTAATTACCCTTGTATTCTTTAGAAATATATTGCAGGTGAATGTTATGGCTAATCGAACTGTTCATGTTACAGTGGGATTTATTTTAGGAATAATTTACATTCCTATAGATATTATTGTTATAAATAATGGTTTTAATGAAAGTAATCTAAGTCAAACTTGGTTATTCTGGGTGATAGCCATTTTGCTTAGTATTTTAGGATCAGAAGGTCCTGATTTAGACCAGCTTTATGGATTTATGTCTCATAGAGATATTGTAACACACTCTACCCTTTATCCAGCTATTTTCTTTACTGTTGGTATGTGGTGGAGAATAACTGTTAATCATGCACTTGTAAGTGCATTAATACCTTTTCTAATTGCTTTTGCTTCGCATTTATTTCTTGACTTTTTCCCAAACATTAGTCTAAAAGACTTAGCTGATGGTAATCTCAGGATAGGTGCTAAAAAAGGAGCCTATTTAGTTCATTTGCCATTTTATTATGAAGACAAAAAAGGCAAAGAAAGGAAAGCTCTAAGTGTTAAAGGAACTGAATGGTGGTTGATAATTAATTCATTGATAACTTGTGTAATGGCTTTATTACTTGCTACTGTGAATTATTATTATCCCGCTTTACCACCGATCTATTTCTAATTGATTATTTGTTATTGGAAAGTAATCAATTTACTTTCAATAACAACTTTCTTATCATTATCCCTTTCTATTTTTACAATTGCAGCATTCCCATTCATAGCAGCACCTGGATTTATACAAATTGTTTGATTTATTTTACTGATTGATTTTGATTCATGAATATGTCCGCAGAGTATTAGAGCGGGTTGAAATTTATCAATAAATTCTCTAACAATAGTGCTTCCAACATGTTTTCCACTATAAATCATATCTGCTTCAGTATCTTTAGGAGGTGGGTGTGAAACAAAGATTATTGGATCATCATTGTCTAAAGTTTCTATTAACTTGGCAAGAATTTCTTCAATTTCTTTTTCTGACATTTCAAAAGGAGTGAAAAATGGTGTTCGATTTGATCCTCCTAAGCCAATAAAATTAAAGCCTGAAAGCCTTTTTTTGCGACCATGTATTGGATAAATATTGGTTAAACTAATATCAGTGGAATTTTTTGAATCCATATTTCCAGGAACATAAAAAACAGGTAAATTAAATTGATTAAATTCTTGCAAAATTGATTTGATTTTATCAACCTTACCTTTGATAGTTAGATCACCTGATAGTATAATGAGTGTGATATTTTCTTGAGCGATTATTCTTTCAATTTGATCATAAGGAAAATTATTCCTTATATGTAAATCAGATAAAACCAAAATTCTAGTAATTGACACCATTTTCACTCTCTTGTTTGCATTTCATAAATCATTTACTTTGTATTTATTTTTTTCATTTTATTTTATCACGTTAGAGTTTAATATAACTAATTTCATAGTAATTTACAAATGGTTGATTTCTATGTATGATTTCGATTTAATAAAAAATAATTATACAAAATTACGTAATGCTTTAATAAAATATTTAGAGAAATTTGATGATTCTGCATATTACTATAAACCAACAGACAAATCTAATGCTGTCGCATGGAT
>JAEOUJ010000048.1 GCA_016839405.1 Candidatus Gerdarchaeota archaeon
CAATTATTTTTATGACTAGTGTTATTATTAGAAAGAGGAAAAGGAAATAAATATGGCTTTAAGTTAATTTTTAATTTAATAGATTTTAATTAAAATTATATTTATAATAGTTTATTCTTTTAGTACTTTGAGAGTTAATTATGGAGTATATGAAATTAGTTTCAAAATCAGTTTTAGATAGGAATGGAAAAAAACTTGGATTAGTAGTTAGAGTAGATGATTTCTTTGATTCTATGACAATGGAGCAAGCAACTCCTTTTGCAATTATTAAATTAAGTAATCCTTTCAAACGAAATAATTTCTTTCCCTTGCCTTTAGTTTCCGCTAGACAATTCCAAGTAGTAGAAGATTCAGTTTATTTGGACATTTCCAAGAAAGACTTCATGCGTATGTATAAACTATATAATGAAGAGAGAAAACTTAAAGTAAAATCTGCTAAATTTAAAGATGTTAATGCTCAAGATGCTGCAATGGCTAAAATGTGGTGGGGTAAAATTTAATCCCACTAATTTAGGTCATTTCTTTATTAATACTACTGTCCTTTATTATTTCCACTATTTTATTGATATCCGGAGAGATAACTCTGTCTTGGATTAATTTTGGAATAGCATTTCTGATTACTTTATAGGCAATTCTTGTTTTAATGCCAAGTGCTTTTTCTGGTTTTATTTTCTGAATCCCACATCGCAAATCAATTGCTTGTACAGCTAACATCATTTCTATAGCTATTATATAATGCAGATTTTCCACAATTTTGGCTGTTTTTCTTGCTGATATTGGACTCATACTTACATGATCTTCAGCTTCATCTGATGTTGGTATTGAATCTACTGAAGCAGGAGTTGCTAATGTTTTATTTTCTGAAACCAGTGCTGCTGCTGTATATTGTGGCATCATGTAACCACTATTCAATCCTAATTCAGTCTGAGGTATTAGGAATAAACTCAATCCTTGATTTCGTTTTTCATCAATTAGAGTTGCGCTTCGTCTTTCTGAAATATTACCAACTTCTGACATAGCAATTGCTAAATAATCCATAGCTAATGCTATTGGTTCTCCATGAAAATTTCCACCAGAATAAATATCACATTGTAAAGGATCTTCTTTTGTGATAAATATTAATGGATTATCAGTTGCAGCATTAATTTCTCGAGATAATATCGTTCTGCAGAAATCTAGTGTTTCTTTTATAGGTCCTAACACTTGTGGTGTACATCTAATAGAATAATCATCTTGAACTTTAGGCCATTGTTTTACAAAATTATTTTTTGATTCACCACAATTAGGGCACGTCCAACTATCAGGTAATTTCATAAAATCTGTATTTTTAGCTACGTTTTGAGTTGAATCTCCCTCTTGTTTATCATAATAATAACCGCAATTTTTTGTTTTACATGTATATAAACTATCATGTATCTTAATGAATATACTATCTTTTGTGAAATCATCTATGTCTTTTGCTATTTCAATTTGTCCTGGATGATTTCTAGCTTGATGTATTCTTTCATCTAGTTGTTGACGTGCTGCTTTTAATGCTTCCATTGATAACGCAGTTGCTATTTCTGCATTTTTTAATAGATTATATGCTTTATTTATAACCATACAAGCTATACCAGCAGAATATTGTGCCCCATTATTTAATGCTAAACCTTCCTTATAAGATAGTGTTGTGATAGGTATTCCAGCTGCTTTTAAACCATCTTTTGCATCATATATTTTACCGTTGTATTTCAGATTTTTCTCCCCCTCTCCAATCATTGCTAAAACCATATGAGATAATTGAGCTAAATCACCACTTGCTCCTACAGATCCTTTTGATGGAATTATTGGTAATGCATTTTTACTTATCATTTCAATGAGATTTTCTAATGTTTTAAGTTGGCATCCAGAATTTCCTTGTGCTAATGCTGCCACTCTTAATACCATCATAGCTTTTACAAATTCATCTGCTGCAGGTTTACCAACGCCTACACAATGGCTCCGGATAAGATTTGTTTGTAAAGTTGCAGCATCTTTTTCTGGTATTACTATGTCCCTTAGTGCCCCAAAACCAGTAGTGATTCCATAGATTTTCATTCCAGATTCTACTGCTTTTTCAATTGCTTTTCTAGAAAGTTCGATTTTCTTTTTAACATTCTCAGCTAATTTTAACTGATAGTTATCTTTTACAATTTTGTAGACGTCTTCTAAAGACAACCCATTTTCATTAAGAATAATCTCTTTTGCCAAGAATAATAACCATCCAATTAAGCTTACTTTTCTTTTCCGCAGTATAAATTTTTTTTATATTATTAATAGATTCAACTAGCTTTCACAATACTTTTTGAATCTTTTCAAGATTATAAAATAGAATATTATTGAAAAAGGATTTATTCATCAATTAATTCTGTAAGTATTTTTTTCCGTTGCTTATAATCCTTATTTTTGAAATGTAAAGCACAAATAAAATTCTGGTAATAATTTGGTGGAGGAATTTCTTTTATTTCCATGTTTTTCTCTGAAATAATTTTAATGGTTTTTTTGAGGGGTATTTCTTCAGAAATTTCAGATAATTCTTGGTCTTGTTCATGCAAAATTTCTTCGACGATTTCCATATCACCAAATGTTGAGCTAACTTCATAGGAAAAATCATCTACTTCATTTGATGATTCTTCAGTGGTCTTTTCATCCTTTTTTTCTAATTGTTTCTCAGTCAAATTATCCGAACACCTCCCTTATCCTCTTCTTCTTTTTCCTCTTTTTTAGGCATTATGCGAATACTCTTACCTTTCTTTTCTGGTTCTTTTACCTCTTCTCCACCAATGATGCGTATACCTCCAATATCTTTTAATGAGGATTTTTCATGTGCAGCATCCCATTTTGCTAACATATGATTATGAATATCTTCTGCATCTTTTTCAAACCAACGCATAGCAATGACATTCATTCCTGAATCCTCTTTTGGATACAATTTTGGTGGCCGGATTCTTTTGGGATCCATCAAAATATGGTAAATTATATCGATTAATATCCTATCAACTTCACCATTTACAGTGATACAAGCATCTCCTCCTCTACCCATTGAAATTCTTGGATGCCATAAAGGACTTATTACTCGCATTTTTATATGAGAGAGGTTTGCTGGATATTCTCGCGGTAGCATTATGGAAAATTTATGATTATAAGCAATATTTAGATGATTATTTTTAGTTGGTTGACCAACAATTCCTGGAGTTCTATACATAGTAAATAGTAACTCTTGGATGGCACCATCACTAAATTTCCTTTTTATTTCAACAAGGTAATCTTCTTGAATCCATTTATTGCCTGTTTGTCTATGCGGAATCCATTTCCATCCTTTCTTTTTGAAAAATTCATCCATTGATTCATAAAACACTGCTATAGATTCTGATATTCGAGCATTCACTACTGAAGCGGGGAAATTTATCCTAGACATTCTTTTCACCTTTTTTAAATAGTACAGAAGCGGGATAATCTTTAGCGTATATTTTTTGCTATTTCTTTCCCGCTATAGGACATTTTATTATCCGACTTGAGCACAAGCATCTAATTTGAATCGTTCACTAGATTCTAATTCTGGTTCTAATGAACCGAAAGTTGCAGCTGGGGGAAGAGCAGTATTACCTGTCATTTTTCTCATTAGGATGAAGCTTACATTTGGTTGACCAACTTTTTCTTTAGCCCATTTGTTTATGTCAACACCTTCATCAACACATCTTTGGACCAAAGTTTTTACAACTTCATCTATAGTAGATTCTTCTTCTACTGCTACTCGAAATTCTTTTTGTCTTGGCTCTACATCGACAATTATTTCACGCCATGTTTCTTCACTCATTTTCTTGGTCACCTTTTTTTAATCGATGCATCTCAGCATCTTTGACAGTCAACCAAATTATCAGTTGATTTGCCGATGAGAGATTACTTTTGGTTTCTTCTTCTAGCTCTGCATGTCACATCTACACATTTAGAATTTGGCAGAATATTACCGAATATAAATTCATGATTTCTTAAATCGTAACGTATCATATTGCCAAAATTTGGTTCTTGATTTTTAGTGATATCAGAATATCCCCCTTTGTCATCTTGACTAATTAAAATCTTAGTTGCTTCAACAGACATTATTCCACCAACTATTGAAGTTAATGTGCTAATCATAGGGAATTTTGGTAAAGTTTCGATGAAAAATTCATCACATTTGAGAATTACCTGATGATTCATAATAGCTTGATAATAATCTTCACTCCAAAGACATACTGCACAAGCAGTAATTCCAGGATAATAAACTTGTACTTCTACATTAGAACGACCCATAGCACCATTAATCATTGGTTTAGGATGTTCTTGCATAAGATTTCCTGCATTTAACATATATCTTGCATAATCATTATCTAGAGCCATTATTATAATATCAGCTTGATATACCTCTAGTGGAGCTTCTTCTATTCTTACCTCATATGGAGTAATTTTTGTATTTGGGGCAATTTCAGGTAATCTCTCACTAACTGCTTGAACCTTCGATTTCTTTTTATGATCTTCTGGTCTGAAAAAAATGCATCTGTTTATATTTGATTTATTAATAACATCAAAATCTACTATTTTAATATGACCTACACCAAGCATGCCAAGATTTTTACAAATTTCATTACCAACTGCTCCAGCACCAACACATAATATCGTGCTATTTTTTAATTTCTCTAAATTTCCAGTGCCAAAATACCTTCTTGTTCTATCTTCAATATCATCTTCATAAAAGCTGACATTAATTGTACTTGAATTTAAGCTATTGGTATCTTTTTTAGCAGCTTTTTCTTCAGTCATTATAATCTTCCTTTTTATTTTGCTGTATATTCTACCCAATCAACTTCTTTCAAATCCTTCTGATTATCTTCATTAATTACTACTATGTATGATTTGTAATAGTTTGATTTTGGATCAATTAATACAAACACATTATGTTCTGCATCGTAGGGGAAATTTAAGAATGTGTTATAATCTGTTGCAGAGAAATGTGGATTAGAACCAAATGGATGTGAATGAAAGATACCAACTATCTTTGGTCTTTCTATTGCATCACCATATTTTTCTTCAATAATGGTAGTATATTGCCTAACACCCTCAGGTGTGAATTCAGCAAAAGCATGACTTTGATAAGCTTTTCCTGTAACCCAATCTACAACTTTAACATATTTTTTCCCTTTATATTGATACTTATACCCAAGTAAAACACCTATTGCTTCATTAGGTATACTTTTCTTGCAGAGAAGCAGCGTTTCATATACTACTCTATGGAGGATATAAACTGGATAAACATTTTCTGATGAATTTTCTTCTTTTAGTGAAGTGTTTGTATTTCTCTCTTTATCTATTGTAGGTATTTTTGCAGTTTCTTTTGTTTCCCCTAACAATTTTCCGAGATAATTATCTTCAGAATTTTCTTTTTTCGCTTTCTTTTTACTCATTCAATTTCCTCCATATTTTCAATTATCCAATCTTCTCCCAAGTAATAAATTTCCCTCGTCTTCTTTTTGTCATTACAAAACCAAAAGAAGCCCACATTTCTTCTTGTATTTTTGCTGGTTCAAGTGATAATTCATCATCATCTTCAGTTTCTTCATGTGTTCCTTTATCAATAGTAGCGTAAAATGGCATAAATCCCATTTGTTCGTCTTCAAAAAATAATGCTTCTAATAATTCACCTGTTATCCCTTCAGATTTATTTTGCTCAGCAAAAAGAATTACCTCTTCAACAGGAATAGGCCCTGGACTTAATTGATGACTTTCAATTCCAAAAATAAATGAAGGGCACACACCACCCATTTTAAAATCAAATTCTTGTATACACTTTGGACAAACAAATGAACGACAAATACGACACATTCGCCATCCTTCTTCTACTGCTTCTTTTAGAGTTGCTCTGCCATTATGACCTGCACAGCGAACTGAAACAGTGGTAGTGGTGA
>JAEOUJ010000355.1 GCA_016839405.1 Candidatus Gerdarchaeota archaeon
CTAAATGAAAAATTCTCTTTATCAGCAACACTTATTGGTGAAGAATTCAAGCTTAATAAACACCCTCAAGAATCCGAAGTAAAAGCTATGACCTATTCATTTATGAAAATTGGAGAAAATTTTGTAGAATTTACTTTGGATTTATAGTATATAGTTTTATCATAATTATATTACAAACAATCATATATAACTTGTTAACATAAGAAGAGTGAGTCAATGTCTAAAAAAATTGATTTAGTTAGAGAGTTATTAGAAAGAAATTGTCTTCTCACTCCTGAAGCAAATGAATTATTAAAGAAAGTAGATGTTAATCGAGTTGATGTTGATAAATTAGCTGATGCTATAAAAGATGAAATTGTTGTATCAGCTAAAAAATTGGAATCAGTTTTAATTTCATTTGATTTGATGCATTCAGATGAAATTATAGAAATAAATGCTTTGAATGAACTATCTAAAAAAACAATTAAAAGCAATTCTAAACCAGAAATTCCTTCTATGACTAAAATGAAAGTGGATGATTTCACTCCTATTGCTAAAAATATTAAGAAAAAAATGAAAGTTCTTTTAGAATCTTCAGGAAAAACAACTGTAGAAGGTTCAATGAAGGATTTTAGTTCCTATTTTATTAATAGATATAAACAACTTAGAAATATAATTCGTAATAGAGGGGATGTTCTTAATACAATCTATATTCGTGACATAAATAAAGCTAAATTACAAGAAAAGGATCAATTTACCATCATTGGAATGGTTAAAAATAAAAGGACATTAAAAAATGGCGGGATGTTATTAGAAATAGAAGACACTACAGGTAACATAACAATCAATATTTCTGCAAAAATGCAAGAATTAATAGGTAAAGCTGGTACACTTTTAGAAGATCAAGTAGCTGGATTTTTTGGGAGATTTTATGAAGATATGTTTCTTCTAAATGATTTCATTTTTCCTGATATTCCAATAACTCATAAAAAATTAGAAATTGTTGATCCAGTCAGTGTTTGCTTTACTAGTGACTTGCATATTGGTAGTATGGAATTCTTAGAAGATGCATTTAAGAGGTTGATTAATTTTCTTAATGGTCAAGTTGATGATCCCTATCAAAGAACCATCGCTAGTCAAATAAAATATCTAATTATTAATGGTGATATTGTTGAAGGAATTGGTGTTTATCCCAAACAGGAAGAAGATTTAATCATAACAGATATTTATGATCAATACAAAAAAGCTGCTCAACTTATATCAAAAATACCAGAATGGATTCACATTTTAATTGTATCAGGGAATCATGATGCTTGTAGATTAGCATTACCACAACCAGCTATAAATGAAGAATATGCTCCAGATTTATGGAAGATGCCTAATGTAACTATGTTATCCAATCCATCTACTGTAGAAATTCATGGAAAAACCTTTCTTCTTTATCATGGCAATTCATTTGAGGATATTGCTTCTTTAACGCCTGGATTAAATATGAATGATCCAAATGGTCCAATGATTTATACTTTAAGGTTTCGTCATTTAGCACCAACATTTGGGCGTCGGACAAGTATTGTTCCTAGTAAAAAAGATGAATTGGTTATTGAAAAAGTTCCTCATGTTTATCATACAGGTCACATACATATAAATTCTAATACTCAATATCGTGGAGTCGAATGTATAAATTCAGGAACATTTCAATCACAAACAGAATTTATGTTATCAAAGAATATTATTCCAACACCTGCTAGAGTTCCCATTTTGAATTTACAATCTAATAAATTATCTGAACTTGTATTCTTTGATAAATCAGAAATTAAGCAATGAAACTCACAGATAATAAATATCGAAACATTTTTCTTTATTGTTGCATGCGAATTTCTGATGAATTATGGTTAGTCCTTGGATTAGAATAATGCGACCTTTTAATTGCTTTTTAATTACAATGTGTGCAATAGTTGGTTTGATGGTTAGTAATCCAGAGAAATTTTTATACATGTCAGATTTTCGCGAACGCTGGCCAATACTTATTATGATTTTCATTGGCGGTTGGGCTCTTAGTGCTTCTGCAATGGTTTTAAATGATTATTTTGACATAGAAATCGATAAGATAAATGATCCAACTAGACCAATACCAAAAGGTGAAATAAAACCAAAACAAGCTTTGATTTTTGGTCTTGTATTAATCTTAATTGGGCTTTTAATGGGTACTGGAATTGATTTATTTGTTTGGTTTAAATTAGAGGAAACACAAATAGGTGTTTCAATAGTAACAGCTGTAATTTGTGCAATTATGGCATCAACATATACAAGATTCATGAAACGTTTTTCAATAATTGGAAATTTGGCTGTATCAATTGGTGTGTGGCTGGGATTTCTATATGGCGATTTAGTATTTGATTTTACATTAGATCCTTTAACTGAATCTATGGCTGCTGCTGCATTTTTCTTGAATTTTGGAAGAGAAGTATCAAAAGGTATTATTGATATTGAAGGTGATAGAGAGAATAATGTTACAACGATTGCAACTAAACTTGGACCAAAGTGGGCTGCAATTATTGGTTCATTTATTATATTTTTAGCTATACCAACATCTATTATTCCAATATTTTTTGCTGGTGCAAGCTGGGTTTATTTGGGAACAATCGCAATAAGCCAAATCTTAAGTATCTTAATAATTATCTGGTTGTTAATTGACCAAAGAGTTGAAACAGTAAAAAAGATCAAAAAAATAATACTTTATACAATGTTAATATCACTAATTTCTTTTACACTTGAAGCATTCTTAGGCGGTTATATAATATCTTCTGTTATCTCATAAAAAATAAAAAAAGAAAGAATGATTTAATCTTGTGTTGGTGGTTTTACATCTGGAGCTCCTTCAATATGAGGTTGTGCATTAGCACCTTCTATAGGAGCTGGTCTTATTATTCTTTTTTCCAATTCTGTAAGCCGTTGGCTGATTAAATCAAAAGCATGAGCTAATCTTCCTATATCTGATTTTAAATTACCAACATCTGGAATTGTAGTTTCAATGGTGCCTTCAGAAGTTACAGTTTTACCTTCTAATTGGGATAATTTACTCTCAATTGCTTCAATTGCAATTAAAATTGATGGAACTCTTTCATCACCTTTTGTTTCAGCAATTGATTCTTCAATTTGGTCTAATCTTGATATAACATTAGATATAAGTTCTTCATTACCCCTTGCTTCATTATTTGACAATTCAGCTTCTAATCTAGCAACACGTTCATTTTCTAAAGAATCTAAACGATCAGAAAAATCACTTAAAGATTCTTTTAATTCTTCACTAAGATTTTCAAGAGTGTTTTCAAGTAAATCGATTTTTTGTTTTAGTTCTTCTAAATCCGTTGTATCTAAAACTTCCTCTGGGGGCGGAGCATGAGTGGTTGGAAGACTACGCTCAGCTTCAGAGTACAATTGATCACAAACATTCTTGAGAGGATATTTATCTATCACTAATCGTGAATTATTTAGTAATTCATTTGCTGCTTTTACAATTCCAGTTTTTGAAAATACTGGAACCACTACTTCATTTTCCACATCATTACGTAGAAGTAATGCTAATACCCATCGACCTCTATCTGCTGTTAATTGTAAATAATACATGGTTCCTGGGATTTGCATTTTAACATGATCGATACTTTGTGCCATAGTAAAATCTTCCTTCAGATTAAGAGTTATTCTTTTCTCTTAGCATAATGTATAAAAAAATGTTTATAAAAATTGTTTTGAGGGTAAAAAGAAAAAAAGGAAAAATTACTCTTCAAGGTAGTTTTGCACATGTGTAGCTGCTATACAACCATCTCCAACTGCAGTTGCCATTTGTTTAATTCTACCACATACATCACCAGCAGCAAAAACTCCTCTAATATTCGTTTCAAGAGTTTCAGGATGCGTTTTTATAAATCCCTTCTCATTAGTTTCTACACCTAGTTGATTTGCCAACAATGTATTTGGTATACTACCAAATTCAATAAAAACTCCTTCTACATCAATATTCTCTTCTTTTCCTTCCTTCCTATAAATAATATTTGTAACAAAATCTCCACCAGCTATTTTTGTTACTCGAGTGTTATATTGAATTTCTATGTTACTCTTGCCTTTAAGACGACTTTCATAAATTGCGTCAGCTTCTAATTCTTTTTTATTACATAATAAATAAACCTTCGATGAAATATTCGATAGATAAAGTGCTGATTTTGCCGCGCCATTTCCATAACCAAGCACTACTGTAGGTTTTCCTTGAAAAAGTGCTCCATCACAAACACTACAATAAGAAACTCCTTTTGCATAGAATTCTTCTTCGCCCTCAATCCTCATTTTTCTATGTCGTGCTCCCATAGCTAAAATAATTGCTTTTGAATTGAAAGTTTCATCATCATCAGTTTTAATAATAAAGTCATTTCCTTGTTTTTCAATTGATATAACATTTCCATAAATTATTTTAGCCCCATTTGCTTTTGTTTGCTTTTCTGATTCCTCCATAAAATCTAGACCTTGTATACCTCTGCCATATCCCAAGTAATTTTCTATTAATCCAAGTTTTGCTACTTGCGATTCATAAGGATTTCCAATAACCAATGTTGAAATACCTGCTCTAGCAGTATAGATAGCTGCAGAAAGTCCTGCGGGTCCAGCTCCGACTATAAGAACTTGATATTTTTTTGTTTCAGACATTCGAACTTCACCTAGTAATTTTAATTCATTTATTCTAAATCAAATTTGAACTATGATATTATTAAATAATTATGGTAAAACAATAAAAGCATTGGTAATTTTGTTTATCATAAAATTAAGTGAGTTAATCATAAATAACACGAGTAATTTTGCCTATTCCACGAGTACGACCTTCTCGAAAAATTATCTGCCTTCCTTCCCTTAAATATTCTGGACTGTAAAGAAATTGAAATTTAACAGTAGCTTTATCACCCGTACGAATAATTTCTTTATCCATATCAATAATTCTTGCAGTTTGACGTATTGTGCCACAATGAATAACTGCCTGATAATTTTTCTGTATTGTTGTTGAATGATATAGAATAAGAATTTCAGCTTCAAATATAGTTGATACTTTTGGTTTGATGTCTTTATCAAGAAGAACCATGCCTTTACGAATCGTTTTTCTTGCTAATCTTCTTAGTGCAAATGTTGCAGTTTGACCAGCTACTACTCTCCTTACTGACATTCGTTTATTATGAATACTTTTGATTTTTACATCTCTAAATTCACCCAATTCATCTGGTCCCAATTGTAATATATCATCTTCAGCTACTGTTCCGCTAATTAAGGTACCTGCTACTACAGTTCCTACTCCAGAAACAGAAAAAGTTTCATCAATATGATATTCAACAGGATTATCTATTTGATCCTCCCATTTTTTATTTGCAGGCAATAAGTTCATGAATTTTCTAAGTAAATCCAGATTTTCTCCTGTAACATTTGACACAAGAAAAACTGGAGCAATTCGACCTGAAATTATATTCTTTGAGCTTACAACAACATCATCATCTGATCTTACTTGTATTGGTATTTTACTTGATCCGGGAATTTTCAATAATTTATTAAGATCTTCGAGTGTTTGTTTCAAGATGTGTTCAGGACACATATCTACTTTAGTAATTGCAACTATAATTGGTACTTTAAGAGCTAATGCAATTCCAAGGTGTTCTTTAGTCATACCAACTATACCCATGTTTGCTCCAACTACTAATAAAACATAATCTGGAATATGACCAGTTAAACCGAAAAGTGTTGTTTTAAGATATCTTTCATGACCACCTAAATCAATAAATGTAATTATTTTTGAGCTAGCTTCAATTATTTTTGTCCAAGAAAGATCAACAAGTTGGTTATAATTAACTATTAAACCTTTGCTGTTATAACCTAGAATTTGTTGACTTATACTTGAAGTTCTACCTGTTTCCACTTCATGTTTATGTCTGAAAACATTTACTCGAGCAAGTCCTCTGCCATTATCAAGTTTTCCTCGCGTCAAAACACCAACAAGAGTACTCTTACCACTGTCAACATTACCCGCCACTGCTACTCTTATCTCAAGGAATTCTTCTTCAGCTAATCTTCTTACAAGTGCTTCTGCAACTTTTCCCGAATCACCCTCTCTCGTTCTTAAAATTGAGACATCAGCATTTAATTTTTTAGCCATTTTTTTAAGCGTTTTAATTGACAAATCTAATTCTTTATCTGATAATCCTTTTGGATAACCATTGTCCTCAATACCAATTTCATAGATAGCTTCTCCCCCTCCTTCTTGTAAACGGAATTTCATTTGGGTTACCAAATGTTCAAACCTGGTGGCAGTTGGATCAATCAATTTTAATTTATATTCGATATTGCCTATATCAGATTCTTTTTTGTGGTTCTCGTTTGTTTTTTTCTTATTAGATGTCATATTAAATTGCTCATATTAGATTCTACTATTAAGATAATTAGTTGTTTTTATAATAATTCATTTATTTTTAAAATAAGAATAAAATGAGAGGAATATTTTTCATTTCTAATCTTTGATATTAATTTTGACATCTTGATTAGTTAATTTTCTTACATTTCTTTGAGTATCAGCTGCGATATCTGCTATTTCCTTATTTATCAATTCAAGATTGTCTTTCAAATCATTCATTCTTCTTCTTTTTCTATCTTTTTCTTTTTCAAGATTTCCTTGCTTTTCTTCAATTTCATGTATTTTTTCTCTTAAACCATATTCATCAATTTTTGTTTCTAAATTAGCTCTTTTAGTAGCTAAAGCTAATAATTCCTCATGTAATTCTTTTAACAATCCTTTCATGATATCTTCTGAAAGAGTTAAAGCTTTATTAGTCATCGATGATTTAAGTTTTAATTTGTCTTTCTCCATTGCTTCTACTAATATTTCTAGGAGATCATTTAATTCTTTATGACCCGGTGAAAGTTCTTCTAGAGCTTCTAATGGATTATCCTTAATTTTATTAGAAAGGTCAATTAAATGTGGAGGAACCATTACTTTACCATCTTGTGCTCTTGCTGCAAGTTTTCTTAGAGGTTTGTCTAATCCCCCTAATTCTAATTTTAATTTATTATTGATAACATTTCGATCTTTATTTATTGATTCTAATTCAGCTAAAACGTCGCTGTGCTCAATATTTGATGAACTTTTGTCTAATTTCTCAATTTCCTTTTTTAAATCAGCTTCATCTTCTTCCATACCAAGGATTTCTTTTTTGATGTTCTCTCTATCTTTTACTTTTTCTATCAAATATTCAATATTATCTGATGTTGAATCTACTTCTTTGAGCAAAACTGTTTTATCTTCGAGAAATTTCTCAAAATCTTGATAATTTTTCTGAATACGGGTTAAGGCTCTATTTAGAATAAAAACTCTAGTTCTATATTTTTTCTTAAGATTAGGAATAAATCTTTTACCTAAAGTTAGCACTCTTGATAGGAATTTCTCTAAATCTTTCAAAAAAGTCTCTGCTGTTTTATAGGTAACTTTTTCAGGAAATTCAAATTCTTCCACCATTTCAGTCATTTTTTCATAGATATTTTGAGATGATCTTGTTTCTGCATCTACTGTATCACCTACTTCAAAATCCTTAGCAGCTATTTTAAGTTCATCTAAATTTTGTTTAATAAATTCTATTCTTTTGCTAATGTCAGCTCTAACTTTTTTGACACTATTTTCGGTTTCGTTTTCAAACCATTCCTTCATCTTACTCAATGATATCAATATAAACATCCCATACTTTGTACTAAGTTCTAATTTTAATTTTCAATGCAGTATATTTTTTATAATCAAGCAGTTTTATTTATCTTTCCAATCATTTGAAACCTCTTTGATATTAATTGAATTTATTTAATAATTTAAAAGTATTAAAATTTAAGAAATATAGAAAAAATATATATTCTATTTTTTTTCTCATTTTAAAACTAGGATTACCTTTATTATAAGCTATACACAAAGTATTTTGGTACGATAAATATTTGGTCTGATTAAAATGCCAGTTAAACAGGAAGATAAAATAAATCTTAAGGAATCTGTTGATGCAATTAAAAAGAAATTTGGAATTATTGGGAGAACAAAAGAATTAATGCAAGCACTTGCTGCAAAAGCTGCAGGTAGACACATTCTTTTAGAGGGTCCAGTTGGTGTAGGAAAAACTGCAATGGCGCATGCTCTAGCATCTTATTTGAACACTACATTTATTCGATTTGATGGTGATGAACGATATCATCCAGACAAACTAGTAGGTCATTTTGATCCTCCAGTAGTTTTAGAGAAAGGATATTCCTTTGATTCCTTTGTATCAGGACCTCTAATACGAGCAATGCAAGAAGGAGCTATATTATTTGCTAATGAAATAAATCGTTGCCCAGAGTCTACTCAAAATGTTCTTTTATCATCAATGGATGAAGGTCATATAGTTATACCAAAATTAGGAGAAGTTCATGCAAAACAAGGATTCTTTATAATTGCTACTCAAAATCCAGTTGAATTTATAGCCACAACACCATTGGGAGAGGCAATTAAAGATCGTTTTGTATGGATTAGATTAGATTATCAATCAGAAGATGAAGAAAAACAAATTGTAAAAGCAAAAGTAGCTAATGCTCAAAAAGATGTTATTGAATATTCAGTATTAATTGTACGCGAAACTAGAAATTCAACAAAACTTAGACGAGGGGCAAGTATTAGAGGTGCAATAGATTTAGCTTCTATCATTAATGAATTTGATGAAAGAACAATTAACACTTGGATTGATATTAGTATAATGGCATTAGCAACTAAAATCGAATTAGAAGATGGCGTAGAAGAGAAAATAGAGACTGTTATTGAGGAAATTGTTCGGAAGGTAATTGGCAAGTTTTTTCGGACCAAATGAAATAGATATTCCAAAAACACCCGGACGTATGCCTCCTCAATTTGGTCGAATGACTCCTGAAAAACTTGTAGAAGCAGAAATTGCTTCAGGAACACGTTCTGCTAGAGATTACAATCAAATGACTCAAGGGATGAAATTTCCTCAAATTAAAAAAATGACTGAATTAGCAGTAGATTATGATAACATACAAGCTTTGAAAGGATTGGCAAGGAGTAACCAATATGCTGTAGCTGAAGCATTGCAGTCAAATGAGGGTATTAGAATGCTAGAAAGAAGGGCAACTAGAGGAGAAGGCAGTGCACCCGAGTTATTTTTTATGCTTAGAAGTAATTTAAATCCTCAATATAGGAAAGTATACAGGCGTTTGGCTAGAATTTCAGTTTTGAAATCATCATATAGAGTTGTTGGTAGGGGATTAAAAGGAGAACTGCAAATAAGAAGAGAATATGAACCAGGAATGACAGATTTTGATATGGATGAATTAATTGAGAAGTATCTAGTGAATCGATTCATTCAATATTCAGATATAATAGCAATTGAAAGGCGAAGTCGTGAAAATATAGGTGTATTAATGTTTGATACATCAGGATCATTGTATGGGGAGAAATTTAGAAATGCTGCAATGGCTGTAGCTATCTTATCGTATCATTTGGCCAAAGAGAAATATGCGGTAATTTTATTCAATACAAAAGCTACAGTAATAAAACAAATGGATGAAAAGGTAAAAGTTGATGAACTTATAGATAGAGTTCTCGAAAGTGAATCTGCAGGATATACAAATATTTCAGATGCGTTAAGTAGTGGCCTAAAAGAATTAAATAAAGAAAAAAGAACAGAAAAATTTGGTGTTTTAATTTCTGATGGTTGCTTTAACCGTGGTGATGATCCAAGAAAATTTGCTAAAAATTATTTTAATCTTCATGTATTGGGTTTACCAACAGAAAAAGCTTGGGGAGAAGCTGTTTGTCGTGATTTAGCTCGATTAGGAAAAGGCCGTTTCATGGCAGTAAAAAGTATGAATCAAATACCCAGAATTTTAATGAAACTTCTAAGAAAGAAAAGCTAAATTTAGAATCATCTCTCTAATAATAATCATGAAAAAGTGAAAAATTAAGAAGTTTTAAAGATTAAACATCTTTGAAAAATCTTCTTCCTTATTTTCTTCATCATTGTGCTTCTTTTTTCGAGCATAAGCAGCTATTAATTCCGGATGACTATCTTGAACATGTTCACGCCAATTTTTAATCATTCGGCCACAATAACCACAAATACTTAGTGCCTCTTTTTCCTCTCGTTTAGCTAAGTATTCAGCGTATTTCGGATGTTTTCTCTTCATATGTTCCTCTACATCATCAACTAAGCACTGACAGATTTTACAAAATTTCAATCCCTGTCTTTTATTTTGTATAATGGACGATTTAGCACACAAATTGATATCCTCAGCTGTCTTTTAGTAGATAATTCATTTACCAGAAAGTAAAACGCTACAACAAATGTTTTACAATAAAAAGACACTATCATTGCTTAAAAGGATTACTCATGTGTTCATTTTTTTCAATAATAGTTGAAACTTTGCGCTATTTTTTAATAAATTTATATCAATATGACATAATTTCTGTCCATTGATTAGCTTTATTCCCCTTTTATTTAAAAAAGATGTCAGAAATTTAGCCATTTTTTCGACAATTTTATTTAAAATTTATAAACGTTCAATCAAATTTTATCAAATAACACCCAAAGTATTTTAGAGTAAGTAAAAGAAAGATTAAAATGTAATTAATAAATGGTATGTTTTTATAGGAGTAAAAAGAAATCAATGACTATCCAAATAGCCTGGGGAATTTCAGGCGCTGGTTGCTGGTTATTTGAAAGTTTGGAAATATTAGGTAATTTATTACAAAATCCATCTGTAAAAATTGATCTTTTTTTCAGTGAAGCTGGAAGGGAAGTAGCTCAATGTTATGGAGTTTTCAAATCACCAGTCCCACTAAAAACCCCTTTTATTGATAAAGTAAGGGAGATTCCAAATTTTAATCAGGATATTTTCAAACCAGGTTTCGTTGAATTCTATCAATGGCTTGGTGTTAATGATAAAAAGAAAATAACTGATTATTTAAATAGCATAGAAGAAAAGAAATCACTTAATCATATTGAAGAAGAATTTGATTTTGATGAAGCATTAAACGATGTTATTTTTGAAATTGATGAAGGGGCAAGTTTTCCATCTAGTGCTAGTGCTTCAAATGGAAAATATGATTTTATAATTATAAGTCCAGCTTCAGGTAATACAGTAGCAAAAATAGCTGACGGAATAGCTGATACTTCAATTACTAATTTAGCGATTATGGGTAATAAAAGTAAGAAAACAGAAATCCTCATTTTACCAACTGATTACAAAGAAGGGTCAATTGAAAGTTATTTGCCTATAATGTTACATCAAGATACTTGCAAAAAATGCAATGAATGTTCTGCTTTATGGGCTTGTAAACCTGGTGCAATTAGACGAAAAAGAGGAAAAATAAGAATAAATAGATTGAAATGTATTGGTTGCTTAGATTGTGTTAAATTCTGTCGATATGGAGTGATTACATTTTTGGAAGAAATATTAATCACTATTAGAAATCGTGAAGCAGAAGCAGTTAATCGTTTGGCAAAACAAGAAGGATTTATCATTTTTGAAAAACCAGAAGAACTTTACCAATATTTAATGAATAGAATCGAATCAGAGTCAAAAAATTGAATTAGTTCTATTGATTATTCATTAATTTGAGATTGAATAATTTGAGGAGTTCCAATTGGTAAAGAATAAAAAAAACCAATCAAATATCAAAATACTAGCTATAACAGGGAGATTAGCAGCTGATATTGTAAAAAAGTATTTACCAAAGAATATTGATTTGAAAATTCTCCCAGTAAATGTTGCAGCATTTATTACAAACCAATTAATTATTAATAATATATCAAAAATAATTGCCCAAAATTATGATTTAATTTTAACTCCTGGTTTAGTTCAAGATGATTTATCTTCTTTAAAAGCAGAATTAGGCATTCCTGTAGTAAAAGGACCAAGATATGCAAGTGATATTCCAACAACACTAGCTGATGTAAATCCATTGGATTTATCTCCAATTTTTCCTGCTGATAAATTCATTAAAAATCAAAAATTAGAGCAATCTAAAATAATCCTTCAAAATGGATTTTCAAAACAACTTGATAAATCAAAAGAAGAATTTTATATTGGCCATGAAGTAAAATTTCCAATTGGTGTAAATAGACCTCCAATTATTATGACCGAAATTGTGGATGCAACTAAATTATCTGATATTGAAATATTAGATAGAACTAAGTATTATTTAGAAAATAATACTAATATAATTGATATTGGTGCTGTAGCGAATAAACCAAACCCTAAGAGAATTAATGAAATTATTGAATTAATATCTCCTCTAAAACAGAAATATCCGTTTGCAATAAGCATTGATACATTAAACATAGAAGAAATTAGAGCTGCAATTAATTCAAATATAGAACTTATATTAAGCATCGATCATGGAAATGTTGATGAATTAATTGATGAAATTCCTAAAAACATAGGAGTTGTTTTCGTACCAACTAATGTTAAAAAGGGGCTTTTACCAAGAGAATCTTCTGAGAGAATAAATTCTTTAATAAAAATACGAGATAGATTGAGAGAAGCTGGATTAACTAAAATTTTTGCTGATCCAATAATTGAAATGCCAATTTATCCAGGTTTTGTGAAATCATTAAATTATTATTCAGAATTTAGAAAAATCGACTCAACAACACCAATGATGACTTGTGTTGGTAATGTAACTGAATTTATAGAAGCAGATCCTATCGGTTTAAATGCTTTATTTGGCTGTCTTGCAGTGGAATTAGGTATCCAATTATTATTGATGACTGATGTTAGTGTGAAATGCAGAGGTGGAATTAAAGAAATTGTAAAAGCTCGAGATTTAGCATTTGTTGCTAAAACAAAAAATACACCCCCAAAAGATTATGGTATAAATGTACTAATGGCTAAAAGCAGAACAGCAAATGAAGTAACAATACAAGAAATCAAAGAAATAAACCACATAAGAGTTATTGAAATAAGTGACGATATGCTATATACTATGCAATATGAACCTGATCCTAAAGGTAGTTTTACTATTTGGATTGATTATCATAAACAGATTATAAACATGATTCATTTAGAGTATCAAACAAATCGTCCAACTATACAATTTAGTGCATCAAAAGCTAGACCAATATTTGAAGAGATTTTGAAAAGGCAATTAATAACAAAATTAGACCATGCATACTATATTGGTAGAGAATTAGAAAGAGCTGAAATCTGTCTTTATTTAGGAAAAACCTATGTTCAAAATGAACAAGTGTTCAACGAATAAAAACCCAATAGTTATTTTTAGTGATAAAGTTTTAAAAAGTAAAAATTATTCAAAGTATGGATAAATTCTTAACATCAATGAAAAAAGAATTCATAATACTAGCAATGTTAATCGAAATTTGTTAGAGGTTAACAAAATGAAGATTGATAAAAACGCGAAATATTCAAAAACACATGAGTGGGCTCGAAAGGAAGATGATAATTATGTCATCGGAATTACTGATTATGCCCAGGGATTGTTAAAAGATATAGTTTATGTTGAGTTGCCTAGTGAAGGACAACCATTCCAAAAAGGTGACAAAGTAGCTGACATTGAATCTGTTAAAGCAGTTGAAGAACTGAAAACTCCCTTATCAGGTGAGATTGTTGCTATTAATAGTGTATTGGAAGATGAAGCTGAACCAATAAATGAAGATCCATTTGGCGACGGATGGTTTGTTAAAATTAAACCATCAAATGAAGAAGAATTCAATGAATTGATGACGCCAGATGAATATGAAAAATATGTAGAAACTCTTGATCATTAAATAAATGGAGTCCTGATCTTTTTATGAGTAAAAAAAGTGAAGGATCAGCAATAAATATTCAAAAGGAAATGGAATCATATCTTAAAATAAAAAGTACTGATGAGCTTTTTAGCGACATACCAGATTCCATTCGTTTAAAACAACCTCTGAAATTATCTGCTGGTCTCTCAGAAAGAGACCTTTCAATTTATATTGATAAGGTTCTATCTATGAACAAGGAAGTAATCTCCTTTCTAGGTGGAGGTGCTCAAAACCATTATATCCCCGCTCTAGTTCAAGAAGTAATGTTAAAACCAGAATTACTCAATTCATATACTCCATATCAACCAGAAGTTGCACAAGGAATGTTGCAAGGTCTTTTTGAATATCAAAGCTTAATCAACGAATTAACTGGAATGAATGTAACAAATGCTAGTATGTATGATTGGGCTACATCAATAGCTGAAGCATTACTTATGGCAGTACGTTTAGAAAAATCACGCTCGAAAGTATTAATAACTACAAGCATTCATCCAGATAGATTATCAGTTATTAAGAATTACTTAGCTGGTCCGAAAATTAGTTTTGAAATGGTAAAATACAATCAAGAAACTGGCGAATTGGATCTGAATGATTTAAAAGGTAAATTATCCAATGATATAGCAGCTTTTTATTTTGAAACACCAAATAGCTTTGGTGTAATAGAAAGTCAAGCTGAAGAGATTTGTAAAATTGTTCATGAAGTTGAAGCTAAAGCAATTGTTGGTGTTGATCCAATCTCCTTAGGAATTCTTAAAGCTCCTGGTGATTATGGAGCTGATATTGTTGTTGGGGAAGGTCAAGGTCTAGGCTCTCCATTAAGTTTCGGTGGTCCACATTTCGGTTTCTTCTCTGTTAATTATGATCGCAAAATAATTAGACAAATGCCAGGACGATTGGTTGGGTTAACAAAAACAGAGGATGGACAGCAAAGAGCTTTTGTATTAACTTTATCAACAAGAGAACAACACATACGTAGAGAAAAAGCAACAAGCAATATATGTACAAACCAATCGATTTTAGCTTTTGGAGCAGGAGTTTACCTCTCTTTGCTAGGTGCTGATGGTTTAAAGAAAACAGCTGAATATTGTTTATTAGCTGCTCATTATTTAGCAGATGAAATTAATAAGCTAAAGTATTTTGAAGCACCAGTTTTTACAGGTTCTTATTATAATGAATTTGTAGTTCGATTAACAAAAGGTAATATGATTGATTTGGAAACTGAACTTATTAATCAAGGAATTGTTGGTGGTTATACACTCGAAAAATGTCATCCTGAAATTGGAGAAGCAGCTATCTTTTGTGTTACAGAAATGCATACAATAGATGATATAAATCAGCTTTTGAAAATACTTCAAGTGTTTGATAAAAAATTAGGAGGGCATTAAAAATGGCTGAGAAAAAATCACAACAAGCATATTATCCTGAACCATTAATATTTGAAATAGAATCAACTAAATACCCAAAATATAAACCTCCTAAAATCCCTGAGATTATTGCTAATAAATTCAAGAATATAACATCATTAATACCAGAAAAAATTCAAAGAAAAAATATACCAGATTTACCAATTTTAGCTGAATATCAATTAGCAAGACATTATTTACACCTTGCACAAATGAATTTTGCAGTTGATACTGGATTTTATCCATTAGGTAGTTGTACCATGAAGTATAATCCAAAAATCAATGATCTTATTGCTTCAGATAAAAGAGTAGCAGTAGCTCATCCATTCCAGCCAATTAGAACAGTGCAAGGGAACATTAGAATTCTATATGAAACAGAAAAAATGTTAAATGAAATAGCAGGAATGGCTAGAACAACATTACAACCATCAGCAGGAGCACATGGTGAGCTAAC
>JAEOUJ010000356.1 GCA_016839405.1 Candidatus Gerdarchaeota archaeon
GTGTTTTGGAACTAAATCTAAGCCTAAGTTTCCTTCTTGGAAGACATATGTTTGTTTGAATGAAATCTTACAAGTATCAGAATCGATAATTGTAACTGAATTATTTCTTAGGTATATAGACCAGAATGCGAAATCAGGATTTGCAAATTCTGGAGTGATTTGTAATTTATATGAGAATTCAATATCATCAGTTGTTACTGGAGTGCCGTCTGCCCATTTAACATTTGGACGAAGTTCAACTGTATAATTCATAAAGTCACTTGTTTCCCAGGATTGTGCTAATCTTGGACCATAACCATAGTCTAAAGCTGGATATCGTTCAATTAAACCATTATAGATTTGTCTTAACCATTCTGCATCATAAACTGATTCATATTGATAGGGATGGAAATCTACAAAATTAGCTGGAGTAGCATAATGTAATTCAGTTTGACCTGGAATAGTCCAGTTTTCCATAGGTTGATAATCTGAAGACCATAACATGAAATCCATTCCAGTTAGATCTGGGTCATAAATGAAATGGTTAAGATCATATTCAATACAAGCTTCTGGAACATCTTCATAAAGAATAGCTTGAATTTGCTCTGCCCAATAAATTCTGTCATTTATGTCGAACGATTGGGTATAATTATAGATAGCCCAGTCCATTTCTATGTTCATATATTGGTAAGTGTTATCACCGTCTGGTGTAACAGCGGGTGAGTCAAAAAGACCTGTTGGATCCCAATCAAGACCCCATGACCAGCCAACGAAGAACAAATCATAACCGCCTTCAGCATAACTTGGTATAGGATAAGGACCAGGATAATCCCACGTTCTTGGATAAATTTGAGCCCAAGATGTGTGATCAAAAACATCAACACCAATTCCAATCTTTGGTAATTGTTCAACCATAATGGTTGCCCATTGGTTTCTTGCTGGATTAGAATTTGGCGCCAAGACACTGATTGTAAAGAATGGTGGTGGGTTAGCTGCTTGAGTTGTTTTTCCTAAGAATGGAGTCACACTTAAGCATATCATTAATGCTAACGGAAGGACCATTCTCTTTAAATCCTTCTTGATCAAATTTTTTACCTCATTAATTTGCAAACTACCTTCTATAGAACAGTAGTTTCTATTGTTTTTTTCTTATAATGCTTATTAAAGATTCTTATTACTTTTAGAATTACATCTCACATAGAATATTCTATTTTTCCATTTATTTTAGAATATTTTTCTCATCATTTTAAGATTTAAATCTCATAAAACATTTAAAATGTATTAATTAATTAATTACAATTGTTTTATATTTAAAATCCAGTAATAATAAAAAAACTAGTACGGTTTTAACTCTTTTATTGATCTAGGTTCTCCTCATGATTGAGTATTTTTGTTTCATTATTTTTCTTTTTACCTTTCCAAAAACCTTTCTTTGATAAGAATTTCCCTAGATATACTAATCCTAACATTATTGGTACTTCCCAAAATAATCCCATTGTTGTTCCTAATGCTGCCATTGAACCTACGCCATAAAGTCCTATTGCTGTAGCAATAGCTATTTCAAAATGACTTGAACTACCGATTATAGTAGTAATGATTGCTTCCCTATATTTTAATCTAAAAAGTTTAGTAATTAATAAATTAAAACCAACTACTATGATGAATCCTAGTAAAAGTGGAGCTGAAACAATTAATAATTCAATTGGATTGTTAATTAATGATTGACCATTTATAGCAAATAAAACTATTAATGTTATTAGTAATGCTACCATTGATATCTTGCCAACAACAGGACGATATTTATTTTCAAACCATTCCTTTCCCTTTATTTTTATTAAAACTTGTTTACTTATCAATCCTAATATTAGTGGTATTCCTATAAATATTGAAACAGAAATTAATAACCATAACCATGGTATTTCTATGTCTTGAATGCCTGTAAGGAATTTTACAATTGGTACATATAGAAAAACAATTGTTACAGTATTTATACTTGTGTTGATTACATTTTGTTCTTGATTACCTTTAGCCAATGATCCCCACACTAAAACCATTGCAGTACATGGACTGGATCCTAATAGAATTATTGCTGCAATTAGCTGATTTTGATCTTCTAATCCTAAATTACTTACATTTCTTATTATTAAATATCCTAAACCTGCTGCTACTAATGGTGCGATTATCCAATTAGAAAATAAAGCTAAAATTATAGGAGTTGGATTTTTTCCAAGTTTTTTAACTTCTGAAAATTGCAAATTTAATAGTGCTGGATACATCATAAAGAATAAACAAATGCCAATTGGAATGTTGATGTCATAAACAGACCAAGAATTTAAAGTATCGCCTATGATAGGAACAAATTGTGAAAGTAAAATACCAATGCCCATGCAAATTGCAACCCATAAAGCTAGAAATTTTTCAAAAATACCCAATTTGTGCTCCTTTTGAGCGACGATTGGTTCTATAATTTGATCAGATTTAACCTTTGTAATATCTTCTTCAATTGTTACATCTTCTCTTTTCATTACACCATCTATTCCATCAGCAGTCAATAATTTTTCACCACACATTTTAAATTAAATCTACATAAAAATTTTTCTATATAAAAAAAATTTTATATGATATACTTTAAGATGATTTAAGAAATATTATTAATTTCATCTAACATTAAAGAGATTAGTAGGTTGATAGGAATGTCTGAACTTGAAAAAGATTTAATTGACACAAAAGAGAGAGTAGAAAAGTTGATTGAGGAAACAGATTTAGGTAAAACATGTGTGGATCTAAAGGAATGGGAAAAAAATATAGTTAATATTCCTGCATATAAAGAAGCAGATACAATTAGTCTTTTCTTAAAAATGATTAGCAATCCAATTAGATTAAAGATACTTTTGATTCTTTTAGAAAGGGATTGGGCATGTAATTGTGAATTTGAGTATGCTTTTGATACTCATCAAGCGTTGATATCACATCATTTAAAATTATTGCGAGATAGTAAAATAATAACTTATTCAAAATCAGGTTCATGGAAATACTACAAAATACGTGATGAAATTAAGTATTATTTAAAACAAATTCGTGAATTATTAATAGATGGTTTACAATATATGATTTTAGATTAGTTTTTGTAATTATTTGAATTAACATACGATAATTTTTTATTACTTATTCGAGACGTTTTCATTATAGATATAATATGAGGGAAGTTATTATGACTCATAAGATTTTTAGAAAATTATTAGCGATGAGCTTTTTAGCTCTTATAATCACGGTATTTATAATACCTGGAAACTCAAAAACTAGTGATGTATTTTATTTGAGTAATTTTACAGAAGCTAGTTCTGATATTTATGGAGAAGATTTCACAACCACAATTTTTAGAGATAGTCCCTCAACAAATACATTTGGCTGGGGACGAGGATATATTAGCTCCCCCAGAAATTACACATTCAATCCATTACATTCCTATAGCACTCCTGGTCCAGTGATTGATTTAGAGATTCAAGGTCATAGATGTTTTGCATTAACACATGATCCTACTGTTTCTGCTGCCCAAATGCATATTTTTGATATTAGTGATCCTACTTCTATTGGAATATTAGGTACAACCAGTTGGGGTAATAATGGAACTGCTTTAGCTGTTGATGGAGCATATTATTATATTGGAATGGATTACATAGGTGGTCCATCATTCATAACCAATGATGCAATAGACCCAACAAATCCCATAGGACATTATGCATTTACAGTTAGTACAAAAATTACTGATATTGAAACTGAAGGACGATATGTTTATTTTGTAAACTATAATGACATTGGTGGGAAATCTCTTAAAGTGTTTGATGCTATGGACCCAACTACATCTAGTTGGTATTCTACAACAGATTGGTTAAATAGTAATGGTTTAGGATTAACTGTTGAGGGATTTTATGCATTTATAGCAGCAAGTGATGATGGACTTTACATTTTAAATATTTCAAATGTTTTATCACCAACTTTTGTTGGTCACGTTGATACACCTGGTAATGCTACAGATGTCATAGTTGATGGTGCTTTTGCATATGTAACAGATGGTGATGCGGGAATTCATGTTGTTAGTATAGCTGATCCCACAAATCCAGAAATTATTAGCACTTTTGATTCAGGTGGTATAACTCGCAAACTTGTAAAACAAGGTAATACTTTAATTGTAACGGATGGAGCTGATGGTTTTGCAATTCTTGATGTTGCTGATCCATTTAATCCAGTTCATGTAATAAATATTTTACCAGATTATACATATGATGTTGCACTTTATGGTGGTATTATTGTTGTTGCTACAGCTACTGGAATTCATACTTTTAGTTTGGCTTCAAGCCTTACAGGTATTACAGGATATGAACAAACAAATTTCATAAGTGCATACTCAGATTATCAAGTATGGGATGTTAAAGTACAAGGAAATATTGCTTATGTAGCTGGTGGTCCAGATGGTTTTTATACACTTGATGTTCGCTTTCCAGAAAATCCTTTATTATTAGATAGATGGATTCCACCAGGTGGAGAAGTGATAAAGAAATTAGATATAGAAGGACAATATGCTTACTTGATAGACAATTCTAATTTTATAGTAATTGATATTTCAGATCCATACAATTTGAACTATTTAACTCGTCTAGCTACTTCTCCAGGATTAACTGATGTTTATAGTGAAGGACATACGTTATATTGGTCTTGGGGTGGTGGTACAATGCCAGTTTTTAATATTACAACTCCTGGAACAATAAATTGGGGTGAAATGATTGACGAAGTTTTCCATGGTAATAATATTTCATCTGTTTGGGCTCAAGGTCGACATGCATATACAGTCAATTATGCAGGCGGTGCATTTGTACCAGCAATTTTCACTCATTCTGCTTTTGATTTAACTTCTGTAACAATAACTGATTCAGATACAGGGCCTGCATGGATGACAGATATTCATGTGGATGGTGAGATTGCATATGCTGCGGATAGAGTAACTTGTGTTCTATTTGATATTAATGACCCTACTAATATTATCTTTACAGATGAATATTTAACCCCAGATGTCCAAGGAGTTTGGAGCTTTGGTCAATATGCTATGCTTGCAGATAGAATTGTTGGTTTAATTCTTTTAGATACTACTAATATCTATAGTATATTCAAAATCGCTGATGTACCAGAATTATTTGGTGGAATGCAATTAGTAACCCATGGCGATTATACATATTATACAAATCAATCATCTCTTTCCATATTGAGACATTTTGAGAGTGCCGGTGATACTTACGTTGATGGTGTTGCAATTGCACAATCACTTGAAGTTGATTCCATGGCTTTTGGTGAAATCAAATCTGCAACTCTTACACCTGCAGATTATATTCCACAAGGTACACATGTTGATTATTATATGTCCGCTGATGGTGGAACTCATTGGGAAGCTGTAACTCCTGGTGTAGAACATGCATTCATTAATACTGGTGATGACCTACGTTGGCGAGCTGAAGTCTTTGGTCCAACTCATCGTAGTGCTCATATTTACCATATAGAAATCGCCTATGAATTTAATGAAGCACCATCTCAACCAACAATTACTGATTTAGGTGAAAAAACATTTGGTATATTTAAGGTTGATTGGAGTGATAGTACAGATGATGTTACTGTAGATCATTATATCCTTCAAATGAGTGATACACTTAGCTTCGTAACAATCCAGAAGGAATGGACAACAACAGAATCAAATAAACTTGTTATGATAGGAAAAGGTACATTTTACTTCCGAGTACAAGCTGTAGATGACGAAGATTATCCGAGTCCTTGGAGTTTAGTAAAATCAGCTACTATCAAAATATCAACAACGATTCTTGGAATTATTATTGGCGGAGGAGCTGTTGTTCTTATTCTGGCTATTCTTATACCTTTGATATTAGTTAAACGAAGAAAGAAGATTCCCACAAGATAATCAATAGTGAGACGTTAAATCAAACGTCTCTTTATTTTTTATTTAATTCAACTAAAAATTTAAGCTTATTCTAATTAAATAATTCTTTTAATTTCCCAGAAATATCCTCTTGGCTAATCATTGCTAACCAACCAACAAAACGTAAAACGAAATTTACTCCCATATAATCCAATTTAGCGATTTGTTCTAAATTTTCTTCTTTAGCATTTTCAAATATGTTAATAACTAAATCGTCTAAATTTTGATCAATTTTATTAAGATAATCAGCAAATTTCTTTGGATTAACTTTTTTATTAAAATGTCCTTCAAGTAGAATCCGTGTTGCTTCCCAAACAGGACATAATTCATCCCCTTTACATTCTCGATCATCTACTGGTGTAATTGTTATATAAACAATAGCCGTTCTAATAAAAATCGTTTCAGTGGATAATTCACTTGAACTATTCTGAATAATACGTTTTCCAGCTTTAGCAACTAATTTAGCTTTAATAAGGTCTTTTAAATAACGATAAATGCTTTTGTCAGATTTTTCGTAATCTTCTCCCAGTTTTTCAAATGCATCCATTAAATCTGTAATAGTCATTGGTCCTTTTTGAAGGAATTTCAAAACATGTTTATAATGATCTTTTTTAAAAATCTCTAATGTTTCTTTATCCTTGATAAATTTAACTGGTTGTTGTCTAAAAGTAATAACATCTTGTTTTTCCATTAATGACATTTGCACTTTTTCACCTTTTTATTCTATTTTTGTTTAAGAGACCTTTCTTATTTCAGTATATTGTTCTAAACCATGTTATATTCCTTTCTTAATCTATTTAAATATTGTTCTTAATACTATTTAAATCAGTTCTAATTAGAATGAGAAAACTTATATAGATGTGTGAGAATATAATCTCACGTTGTGTGA
>JAEOUJ010000357.1 GCA_016839405.1 Candidatus Gerdarchaeota archaeon
ATTTTAGATGAAATTAAGCTTGCATCCTCTGGTGAATTAGATGCAAAAATACGTGACATTGCTCGAGACCATAATGCAGTAATATTTACTGGTGATAAAATTTTGGTGTCGATGTGTGAAATTGAAGGTATTGATGTTGAATATCTAAAACATCCTCCAAAAAAGAAACCTATGAAAAGAATTCATGATTATTTTGATGAACAAACAATGTCAGTACATATCAGAGAAGATGTCGTACCATTGGCAAAAAAAGGAAAACCAGGTGCTTGGGAGCTTGTGGATTTAGATGAAGTTAGAACATCTCATGATGATTTAGATGAATTAATTACTGACATTTTATCTATTGCACGTACTTCACCTAATTCTTTCATTGAAATGGATGAGCCAGGTGTTAAAGTAATTCAACTTGGTAATGTGAGAATTGTTATAGCTCAACCTCCATTTTCAGACGCCTTAGAAATTACTGCTGTTAAACCAATTACTAAATTAAATCTTGATGATTATCACCTAAGTGATACTCTATTACATCGCTTAAGAGCTAGAGCAGAAGGTGTACTAGTAGCAGGATCTCCAGGAGCAGGTAAATCAACTTTTGCTCAAGCTTTAGCAGATTTTTATGCTTCATTAAATAAAACTGTTAAAACTGTTGAAAAACCTCGAGATTTGCAAGTAGGACCAGAAGTTTCACAATATACAAGTCTAAGTGGAGATTTCAGAAAAACAGCTGATATTATGCTACTCATTAGGCCTGATTTTGTAATATTTGATGAATTACGTAAAACAGATGATTTCACTGCTTTTGCTGATATGCGATTAGCAGGTATAGGTTTAGTTGGTGTAATACATTCAACAACTGGTATTGAAGCAATTCAAAGATTTATTGGTAGAATAGACTTAGGCATGATACCAAGTATTTTAGATACAGTTATTTTTATAGATAAAGGACAAATTGGAGATGTATTAGAACTTCGAATAACTGTAAAAGTACCAACTGGCATGCAAGAACGCGATTTAGCTAGACCTGTTATTGAGGTATGCGATTTTGAAACACACAAACTTTTATACGATATTTTTGTTTTTGGAGAACAAGTATCAGTAATTCCTGTTGATGGGATGAGCTTAAACGATTTACCTCCACTAGGTGCTCATGAACAAAAGCAAATAGAGCAATTAATTCGTCGATATGCTAATGTTAGCTTAATGAAAATAAAACCAATTGGTAGGAAATCCATTCGGGTAGAAGTTCCAACTGAGGAAATACCATTTATAATTGGTAGAAAAGGAAAAACAATATCTGAACTTGAGAAAAAACTTGGTTATAAAATAGATGTTAAACCTCTAACATCTAATTCAACTGCTAAACAGCCATTTGCATATATAGATGATCATTTACCAATTGACGTTCGTTTTACAAAGACTCACGTTATTTTGACTTTCCCAGAAGAGTCCCATGGAACTAATGTCGAAGTTTTTTCTGATAATAAAGTATTATTTACAGGATCAATTGGTAAAAAAGGTGAAATAAAAATTGAAAGAACTACTTCTATTGCAAAAGAAATTATAAAAGTGATTAATAAAGGAGAAATGATTTTTGCTAATGTAAAATAAATTTCAATGATTTCTATTTTTCCATTAATTTAATCTCAGTATCAGTAGCAATAATAACCTTGGTGATTAAATTATTGGGAAATAAACCATTTTCCATTACTCCAGGTATTTTATTTATTGTAGCTTCTAAAATTTCGGGATTCTTGATTTCTTGAAAATCTGTATCTAATAGTAGGTTTCCATTATCAGTAACAGTAGGACCAAGCTTATCAGAAGCTTTTCGAATATTTGGATTGCCACCTAATTCCTTCAGTTTTAATTTAACATAATTTATTGCTAGTGGAATTACTTCAATAGGTATTGGAAATGTTCCTTCTAGTTTTGCAACAATTTTTGATTCATCTACAATGATAATTACATTCTTTGCTGCAGCTGCTATTATCTTTTCTCTTAGCAATGCTCCTCCTCCACCCTTAATTAGATTTAGCTTTTTATCAACTCTATCTGCACCATCTATTGTTATATCAAGCTGTGGGTATTGATTTAAAGAACCTATACGCATTTCATTTTCAATCAACATTTGTTCTGTATCATATGAACTTGGAATGCAAATTATTGAATCAATATCTAATGAAGAAGTACCTAGAAGCTTGATAAATTCTCTTACAGTGGAACCACTGCCAATTCCGATTATCATTCCATTTTTAATATATGTAAGTGCTTTTGCAGCACTTTTTCTTTTCATTTCTAAAATTTGATTTTTATCTGGTGTCATCTCCAATCCTTCTTATAAATCTTTAAAAAGTGGTTGTATTTCATAATAAGAAACATCTCCTAATCGATCTACACAGGCAATTAGTAATTTCTTTTGTAAGCTTTGAGTTTGAGTAACAATAGCATCTAGAGATTCTAAATTTATTGTTTGATTTTCAGAAAGAGGACAAATCATTGTTTTTGCTATATCTTTGCCAACAATTGCTCCTCGTGGATATAAACGATATTTTACTACATCATTAATTCCACGACCAATTATATATCCACGATTGCGAAGATCTTTAAAAACCAGATAATCTGACCAAAATCCATTTTCTCTTTCCATAAATAATCTTGCACAATCGCTAACTTCTAACCATAATCCAGTCTCATCCACTATTTTAATTACTCCTCGTTCAAGTAGGTGCAATGCTTCTTCATAGTTCAAGCTTAGTGTTTTATTTTTATTTAATAATCCATAATATCCATTATCATAAACAATACGAGCATTTTGCGGATCATCTATAAGAACTTGGTTTCCACTTATTTTAGCTATTATTATTTTGGAATCTTTCTTTTTCTTTGATTGTGAATCATCAGTCTTAAAATTATCTTTGTTCAAGGGTTATCACTATTAGAAGTATATTAAATGTCTTTTTCAATGTGGAACAATAGAAGTATGATTATTTAAAGAATATCTTGATTTGGTTTCTTTTTTCAATCGGCTCCTTCTAATTCACGTATTAAATCTCTAATTTCAGCTGCTTTTTCAAAATCCAGCTTTTTAGCTGCTTCATTCATTTGCTCTCTAAGTTCGATTAAAAGAACTGCTAGTTCTCCTTCATCCATTTGCCTAAATTCTTTAACTTTCTTAGCAGGTAGCTTCTCAATTTTAACTAATCCATCAGTTATATTTTCAATTGATTTTTGTATTGTTTGAGGAGTAATTCCATATTTTTTATTATACTGAATTTGGATTCTACGTCTTCTATTGTTTTCAAAAACAGTTCTTTTAATTGAATCCGTCATATTATTAGCAAACAAAAGTACTTTCCCATTTATATTCCTTGAAGCACGCCCAATAATTTGAGTTAATGAACGTTCTGAACGTAAAAATCCTTCTTTATCAGCATCTAATATTGCCACCAATGATACTTCAGGTAAATCTAAACCTTCTCTTAATAGATTAATTCCTACAATAACATCATAAATTCCTTTTCGTAGATCTCGTAGTATAGTTACTCTATCTATTGTGTCGATTTCTGAGTGAAGATATTCAGCCTTTATTCCCTTCTCAATTATATATTGTGCTAATTCTTCTGCCATTCGTTTTGTTAGTGTTGTAACTAACGTTCGTTCTTTCAAATTGATTCGAGCTTTTATCTCATCTAAAAGAATATCAACTTGATTATCAATAGGTTTAATTATAATCTCAGGATCAACCAATCCAGTCGGTCTAATTATTTGCTCTACCATTGCATCACTGTGTTCCATTTCATATGGACCAGGGGTTGCTGAAGTATAAATCACTTTTTTCATAAATGGTTTGAATTCTTCGAATTTTAGAGGGCGATTTTCCAATGCTGAAGGCAATCTAAATCCATACTCAACTAAGGTTTCTTTTCTAGATCGATCTCCTCCAAACATCCCTCCAATTTGTGGTACAGTTATATGAGATTCATCTATTACTAAAAGAAATTCTTCAGGGAAATGATCTAACAAAACAAAAGGTCGTTCACCAAATTGTCGTTTATCAAGATATAGTGAATAGTTTTCTATGCCTGAACAATATCCAACAGATCGAAGCATTTCAACATCATATCTAACTCTTTCTTGTATTCGCTGAGCTTCCAACAATAAATCATTTTCACGGAAATAATGAACTCTTTCTTCTAATTCAGCTTCAATTTTTTGACAAACCTTTTCGAGAGTTTCTTCCTCTGTAATATAATGAGTTGCAGGATAAACATCATAAGTTGGAATTTCTTGAATTTTTTTTCCAATTGGATATTCATTTTCAGTTATTTTCTCAATTACATCCCCAAACATTTCAATACGAATTGTTGTTTTATCTGAATGCTGTGGAAAAATCTCTATTGTATCACCTTTCGCTCTAAAAGTTCCTCGTTTTAATTCAAAATCATTACGTTCATATTGTAAAGCAACTAAACGCCTTAATAACTCCCGACGTTTAATTTCCATTCCTTTTTTCAATTCAATAATTGTTCTATAAGATTCTGGTGGACCTAGACCAAATATACAGGAAACACTTGCAACAATTATAACATCATCTCTTGTTGCTAAGGAATGAGTTGCTGCATAGCGCATTTTTTCTATTTCTTCATTAATTGAAGTGTCTTTCGCAATATAAGTATCAGATCTAGGTACATAAGCTTCTGGTTGATAATAATCATAATAAGAAACGAAGTATTCTACAGCACTATTTGGGAAATATCGTCTAAAATCAGAACATAATTGAGCTGCAAGTGTTTTATTTGGAGACATTACCAGTGTTGGCATTTGTAGCTTTTCAATTATATTAGCAACTGAGAAAGTTTTACCAGATCCAGTAACTCCCTTCAAAACTTGTTGATTTAATCCTTTTTTGAATCCATCTACTATAGCTTTTATTGCTTTTGGTTGGTCCCCTTTTGGTGATAATCCTTCAGCTAATTTAAAATCAGTCACTGCCTATGCACCCAGTTGTCTACAATATTTATACTTATTATGAAAGAACTAGAGAGTTAACTTAAAGTATTTGCTAATACTATTAAAAAGAAAGAAAAAAAGGTGTTTTTAATCACCTATTCAAGCTTAATTAATCTTCAACTTTGAATGCTAATTTACAGGTTGCTTTGTAATTGATTATTTTACCATCTTTAACATGTGCAGTAAAATTAACAACATCCACACCTGTTATGTTCTTAACTGTTTTTGCAGCAGTTTCAACAGCATTCCTTGCAGCATCTTCCCAACTTTTATCGGAAGAGCCTATTACTTCAATGATTTTTATGACTATTTTTGTCACACTCCATTTTATGTATAAAAGTAACAATGATTTGTTATACTGAAAAAATTTTCCCTAAAAGTTTTCGACAAAATATTTTTGTAAAAACATTCTAAAAGTTATTGTGTAATATTGATTTGTTATGGCAGATGATAAACAACTTTTAGCAATCGATTTACATGTCCATGTAGATGAGCGTGTAAAATATCACCATATACCAAATGTTTTACGTGCACGTAA
>JAEOUJ010000358.1 GCA_016839405.1 Candidatus Gerdarchaeota archaeon
CAGGCCATGTTGTAGTTCCATCAGCTAAATAGTAATTATAGAATGATTCCAAACCAATGCCGGTTATATTTCCAGGGGAAACTTGCATGAATGATAATGGTATTCGAATTTCATATTGTCTATGATCAATTGATTCGAAATAAGAATTAGTAAAAGCTGAGTTTATTAAAACATTTGAAACTCCTAAAGAAACACCAAGGGTTCCTAATTCAATTATTTCCCAGGTTTCTAAACTCTCTGAATATTGCTCAACAATAACAGCTTCAGTTCCATTTGAATAATGTTTATAACTAACAGTTCTATCAGCAGAATTTAATCTTCCATTGTGATCTCTATCTAAATAAACTGCACACCCATAAGTATCCGGATTAGGTTCTGTTTGATATTCAGTCATATCAAATGCAATGAATAAATTAATGTCATTATTTTGTAATAATACTTTACCACTTGGATTATTTATTGCATCATACATATCATAAACTGCAGCAGAAGTCCATTCATAGGACATATTATTAGCTTTAAATTCTATCGTGCCATCCAAGGTTGGTATTGTATTATTCCAAAGGGAAAAGATTTCTTTAGGCAGTGTTATTGCAGAATGAGCTTTCCCAAAATTCATAGGTGTTTTATAGATTAGTATTGGCAAGAAAATAGATAAACTAATTAGCACTAAAATTATTACTCTTGTTATTTTTAATTTAGGATGTCTAAGTAAATTATCCGGCATTGATAGAGATCTCCTCATACTTATTATTTATAAAAAGATTTCTTGGTTATCCATTATAAAACATATAATCATTTAAGATTATAGTTTGTAGTAATATGTATGCTCTTCTTTAGAAATAATAATATCTTTTCGGTAGAAGCAAATTTAATAAATTCAATATTATTTACTCAATTGTTATGCAATTGAAAAAAAATCATTTAACTCGAATTGTGATTTATGGCCCTCCGGGAAGTGGCAAATCAACTTTAGCAAAAAAGCTTGCTAAAAAATTAGACTCTAAAATGATTCATTTGGATGATATTTTTTGGTTACCAAATTGGGAAGAAATAGAATTAGAGAAATTTAGAGATTATATTATTAATTTTTTAGATAAAAATGATTCATGGATAATTGATGGTAATTATTCAAAAGTTAGAGATTTGATTTTACCAAAAGCAACTTTAGCAATTTATTTGAATTTACCTTTATACTTAATTTTATGGAGATTATTTGCTCGTACTGTAACAAGAAATACTAGACTAAAATTAATTAAACTTACACCTTTACCTAAAAATATTGAAATTACTAGTGGTAATGAACAAGGTATATTGAAACCTTTCTTTGAATTATCTAGATATGCTATTAAATATAAATTAAAGAGGTTTAAAACCATGAAGGATGAAATTATAACTATTCTTGGAAGTGAGAATTTCATAGTTTTTAATAAATACAAAGAAATCAAACACTTTCAAGAAATTATTACATATTTATATTTTAGTTAAATTTTTTTTCATTGATATTTCTTAATATTTTGTTCTAAATCCTCAATTTTTTCCGTTGATGGAGATCCAGATTCTTCCCAAAGTATTTCATTATTTTTCAATAAAAACAAATAAATTGTTTCTTCAGTTTTAATACCAAGTTTTTTCTTGAATTTTTTCTTATTGATGTAGATTGTTATAGTTCTATTTCGTGTTTGAATGCTTGGAATACCTGCTCTCATTCCTCCATCTATCATTAATTTCATAGGAATGTATCCAATAGATAATGTTGGAATTTCATAATATCTAAAAGATGAATATTTTTGTTCTAATGAAGATAATAAATTAGTCCATTTATCAACTGTAAATTGTTGATACTGGAGAAATGGGATGATGACTAAATTTAGTTCACCATCCAAATCAAATGGTATTTTGAATTTTTTGCCTTCTAAATTAGATCCTTCAACTGCTGGAAACAATTTCATTTTTTTATACCTTTAATTCAGTTTTTATTTTCTTAACTAATACTTCAGCTTCTTTAGAATCTGTTATGAATTCAATCTCATCTGGTGATGTAATTCCAATACCCAATTCAACTGCTCGAGCGATTTGTTCTTGCTGAAATATAGGTCCTTTACTAACTTCTGGGGTAGTTCCAAGAATTCGTAATAGAGCAACTCCTACAGCATCAATAGCTATTTTATCCGTACCAGCAATGAAAACATTTGCTTCTTTTCTTGTACCCTCCATTGGTCCTCCATCAACAAAAGCTATAACACCATCCATAATTATAAGATCAGTTTTATAGACTGTATTTATTTCAGCAATCATCTTACGCTGATGCTCTGATGAATGTAATTCTCTCATATAATCATGGTTATCTCTAGGCACTAAACCAACAGCATTCTTCATAGAAAGTGTAAAATGTCCACCATACATGTGTGTTTTCAAACAACATGTTTCAACAATGCATTCAGCTTCTTTGTAAATTTTCGCAAAAAGAAAACCATCTTTCCAATGGCTTCCATCAGGTTTTAATAAAACATATTCTTCATCTGGTATAGCAGATAAATCTACAAGTGAAAATCCTAGTTCTTTTGCTAATTTTGTAACTCCTAATGTTTCAAAAGTTTCATGTGTTTTTGCAGGTCCACTTCTTTCAGCTATAGTAATTGATTTCGCGCCCATTTCTTTGAGCTTAATTATCATTTGTTTTAAAGTATCCATATGTGTACATGCAGGTGGGGGATCTGCTGTATTGAAGTTTGGTTTAAAGATTACATCTTTATTTTTAACTGGATTTATTCCTAATAGCTCAAATGATTTGTTAACACCAAACACTCGATCATCGGTAACAATAACTACTATTTTAGTCATAAAAATCACTTTTTTCTATTTATATTGAAAAAGTATTGATAATTTAAATCATTTATTTAGAATCTAAATAATTTAAATCAATTAATATATAATTTAATCTTTATAATTCAATTTCTAAGGTAATAAACATTTAAGTGAAAGTATTATATTGTGTATTTATGAGCCAGAAATTAAAAATTCAAAATGATATATCAATTGTTCTTTGTGGAGCAGCTGGTTTAGGAATTCAAACTGTAGAAGACTTACTAACTCAAGTTTTAAAAAAATCACAATACAATATTTTTGCAACGAAGGAATATATGAGTCGTGTCCGTGGTGGTTTAAATTCTACAGAAATAAGAGTAGCAAATTTTCCAATAAGAGCTTATCTTGATAGAATAGACCTTTTTTTTGTTTTTAGTAGGGGAGCCTATGAACGACATAAAGAGAGAATTTCTGAGCAAACAGTTATTTTTGGTGAACCTGAAAATCTTGAAGACTGTGACTATAATAAATGCAAATACATTAAAGAAGTTCCTTTAACAGAAGAAGCTATTAAATTAGGGAACAAAGTTTTTACAAATTCTATAGCAGCAGGTATAATTGCAGGTTTATTGGAAGTTGATATTGAATTATTGGATCAATATTTCCAAGAACGTTTTGCTACTAAAGGCGAAGAAATTATTCGAAAAAATTCTGAAGCTGCTCGTATTGGATATAAAATAGCAAATGATCTTGAGAGTTCAGGCGACATAGATTTTAGTGTTCAAAAAGACCCTGAAGTTGATGACAACATTTTATTGAATGGTACAGAGGCTGTAGGAATTGGAGCTTTAGCTGGTGGTTGTAATTTTGTAAGTGCTTATCCTATGTCACCATCAACAGGAGTTTTTACATTTCTTGCTCATCATCAGAAAGATTTCGATGTAATTGTTGAGCAAGCTGAAGATGAAATTGCAGCAATCAATGCTGTTTACGGTTCTTGGTATGCTGGAGCACGAGGTTTTGCTACAACTTCTGGAGGTGGTTTTGCTCTTATGGTAGAAGGAGTAAGTCTAGCAGGAGTAACAGAAATGCCTTTAGTTATTCATTTGGCACAAAGACCTGGTCCAGCGACAGGTCTACCTACAAGAACTGAACAAGCGGATCTTAATTTAGCTTTATATTCCGGGCACGGTGAGTTCCCAAGAATAATTTTAGCACCAGGTAATATCGAACAAGTATTTTATATTACGCAAAAGGCATTTAATTTAGCAGATAAATATCAAGTTCCAGTTTTTATTTTAACAGATCAATACCTTTTGAATTGTTTCTATAATATCAAACCAATTAAAGTTAAGGATATAAAAATAGAAAATCATATTGTAAAAACTACTACTGATTATAAAAGATATAAAATAACAAAAAATGGTATTTCTCCTAGAGGTATTCCAAATTACGGAGAAGGATTGGTAGCTGTAGATAGTCATGAACATGATGAAGAAGGTCATATTTCTGAAGATTTGAAATATATGCGACCAGAACAAATGAAAAAGCGTTTTAGGAAATTTGAAGAGATAAAAAAAGAGATTATACAACCAGAATTAATAGGTAAAAAAGATTATAAGAATTTGATTATTTGTTGGGGATCAAATTATGAATTAGTAAAAGAAGCAGTTAGAAAAATAAATAGAGACGATTTAGCTATTCTTCACTTCTCTCAAATATATCCATTGCCTGAAAATGTTGAAGAATATCTTGCAAAAACAAGTAGAATAATTGATATAGAAAATAATTTTGTTGGACAATTTGGAGAATTATTACAGTTAAAAACTTGTTATGAAATTACTCATTGGATTCTGAAATATTCAGGAATGCAATTTTCTGTCGAAGAATTAATAATTAAAATTAGAGATATTTTGGAGGAAAAATAGTTTGAAAAAAGATGTTTACAATTATCCTGGAGTGGAAATTCATTGGTGCCCAGGTTGCGGTAATTTTCCAATAATGGATTCTCTAAAAGATGCTTTAATTGAACTAGAAATTAATCCACAGAATTTCGTGTTAGTGACAGGCATTGGACAAGCTGCAAAAACTCCTCATTTCATGAAAGTGAATTTTGTTAATGGTTTACATGGAAGAGCTTTACCAGTAGCAACCGCAATTAAAGCAGTTAATCCTACTCTTGAAGTAATGGTGGTTAGTGGAGATGGATGTATGTATTCAGAAGGAGGAAATCATTTAATCCATGCACTTCGAAGAAATGTTGATATTACAGTTTTAATTCACAATAATTTTGTTTATGGATTAACTAAAGGACAAGCTTCCCCTACAAGTCGATTGGGATTTAAAACAGAAATTCAAGTAAGTGGAGTAATAAATAAACCATTTAATCCTATTGCTTTCGCAATTTCCCAAGATGCTTCATTTGTTGCCCGAGCTTTTGCTGGTGATAAAGAAGAAACAAAAGAGATAATAAAACAAGCAATCCAACACAAAGGTTTTGCAATGGTAGATATATTACAACCTTGTGTTAGCTTTAATAAAGTAAATACTTACAAATGGTTCAAAGATCGCATTTATTATTTGGATAGTGATTTTAATTCAGCAGATCAAATTTTAGCTTTTAAAAAAGCAATAGAAGAAGAAAAATTTCCTTTGGGAGTAATCTATAAGAATACAAAACAATCTACTTTTGAAGAGAATCTTGATGTTTACAAAGAAGATAAAAATACACCAATTATAAAGAGAAAAAGAGACTTGAATAAAATCGAAAAAATATTTCTTACACCTCAATAATTTTGCTTTTATTTCCTATATTTTTCTTTTGTATTGAGCATTAAACTAATAAATCATATATGAGTTAGTTAAGTGTTATTTATGGAGGGTAAAACTTCTATGAAAAAAACCAATCTTATAGTAATAAGTTTAGGATTAATATTTTTGATGTCGATTACATCTGTTATGGGACAAGTCAAAGTAAATGATTTATATAGTTGCCTTTCACCAGCTCCCATAATAGATGGTAGTTTCTATTCAACAGCCATTGAATGGGATAAAGGTGTCCCAATAGATGTTGAACTATTTAATATAAACAATCAAGCAGATAGTATAAAAATACAAATTCAATCAGTTCAAGATAACGATTATCGTATTTTCTTTGGTATTACAATTCCAACTACTATCATTGAAGGTGATACATTATATCTTGTTTTTAGAGATGTAGAAGGTCAACCGTTACATCAACCACCAAACAATATTGATGGAATGTATGGAAAAGACCATGATGTAATAACAATGTATATGCACAATAACCATACAGCAGATATGTTTACAAATGATACTGTTAAACATACAGAATGGCCTAGAGAATATATCGCTGATGTAGAAGTTGGTGGAACAGATGATGGAATTGGTAAATGTCATCATAATGGTACTCATGTAACTGTTGAAACAAGAAAGCAATTCAATACAGGCGATGCATTAGGTCATGACTTTAACCTTGTTGTAAATGGTACTATAGAAATGTTCATCTGGTTCTGGGATGGTGATCTTAATAAACATTATACTATGATTCGCGAAAATGATAATGATTATGACTATCTTCTCTTACATATAAATTGTACAAAAACAACACCAATATCAATGGGTTTGGTTATAACTGGCTTATTTAGTACTGCAGTAGCTGCAGTAATCTTAAAGAAAAGAAGAAAGTAAGAATTACTTTCTTTTATTATTTTTTTTAAACATACTCTATTGTTGCAGGTGGTTTTTCTGTAACATCGAAAAAGACTCGTTTAACTTCTTTAATTTTTAACAATTTATCACGTAGTTCATGAAGTAATTCTATTGGTAATTCTGTAACTGAAGCAGTTCTTGCATCAACGCTATTTACTGAACGAATAACAACATCGAATTTTCCTTTATCATTTCCACCAAGCTCAAAGAAAAGCCTGGTGTAATGAGTTAAATTCCTACCTTGCTCAATTAATGAATTATAATCAAAATCACCAGAAATGCATTTAGCAATATCATAGGTTCTCTTTCCATCAACCAAGCCAGTTACTTCTGCATTAGTTGCATCGTCAAAAGTTGCTGCGAAGATTTGAAAAGGTTCTTGCTCACCTTTATCATTAATGATCATTGATCTACCATGTTTTTTGATGTAAAAATCATCTACAGTTGATTCAACAATATCATGAATTTTCTTTTGAAAAGCTAATTTTTCTTCGTCAATTGGTCCAACAATTCTAGCTGCTAAAGCAGGACCTGGAAATGCTTTTCGATAGACTAATTCTGGGGGCATATCAAGGTATTCCAATACTTCTCTAATTTGATCCTTTGTTAATGAAGCAGCAGGTTGAATTGTTGCTTCAACATCATAGGTAATTTCGACATTATGTTGACTTTTTACAAAACCCTTGCCTTTTTGTGCTTCTCTAAGTTTAACTTCTTCATCAAAAGACATTGTTTCATTTAATTGTTTTATACCTACACCAAAACTTTCTTCCAAATCAGGTAGAATAGTTCCATCAGCTAAAAGTTGGCATTTCTCAGCTCGAATAATTGTATCAAAAGTATCAGAATATGCTTTATTGAATAATTTCCTTTTTTCTTCAGCATCTCCTACACCAAATATTTGAGGTAGAAAATCATCACGTATGTCAACAATCATTACATCTGGAAATGCTTTCTTAATATGTTCATATTCTTCTTTTCCTCTAATAATCCTCATCAATCCATGATCTATGAAAACTGGTAATACATTTACGCCGGCTTTTTTTAATAGAAGATATGTAGTTGAACTATCAATTCCTCCTGATAATGCACAAAAAACCTTCTTATCTTTAACATGTTTTTGAATGAATTCAATTGCACCTTCAACAAAACTCTTTGCATCTTTATATTCAATTAAATATCTATGATTTAGCATAACCTATAATATTTCAATCAAAATAAAAGATTTATCTTTACCTTCTGAAGTTAATTTTTATCATAGTCTTTAATTAAAGAAAAAATTCTCCTTCAGCAATTTTCCTAACTTTTCCTGAAACATGCATATTGATAATTTCTTGATTTTCAATTAAACATTTAGTTATTAATTTGCTAGGTCGTTTAATTTCAAATCCTTGCTCTAAATTATAGGCTTCACCTGAATTATGATTATCAATAATTTTATAATGTTCAAGGTAAGCTCCTAATGGGCCTGCTGCACTTCCAGTGGCAGGATCTTCAATAACACCAACACTTGGGGCAAACATACGAACATGAGCATGAGAATCTTCATGATCTGTTTCTTTTGTAAAAACAAGTAATTGTTGTGTGCAAAAACTTTCTAAAGTTGATAATTGTTTTTGAACATCCAAACTGATACTTTTTATTGCATCTAATGATTTTAATGGAACAATTAAAAATGGAAATCCTGTTGAAACAGCTTGCATAGGATAATCATCAAGAATATCTTCTACATTAATTCCTAAAATATCAGCAATTTGATTTTTGTTTGTATATTTATCTGTAAATTCCGGTTTATTTTGAATCATACCAATAGTTCCATCATCATTGAATAAAATAGGTGTTGGACCAATACCAAGTTCTAAAGTTGCTTTTTTTGTGTTCTTTTTGATTATATTCTTATCCTTTAAAACAAAAGCAGTTCCTAATGTAGGATGTCCAGCAAATTTCAATTCTCTACTTGGTGTAAAAATCCGCACCTTAGCAATACATTGTTCTAATTTTGAGTTAAAAATAAAAGTGGATTCTGAATAATTCATCTCTCGAGCAATTCCTTGCATTTCTTCTTGGGATAATTTAAGATTAGCATCATTAAACCAAAAAGTAGCAAGTTGATTACCTGAAAATTGATAACGGTCATCTACAAAAACACTTGTTTGTAAATAGGGTAGTTTTTTCATGGATATATCATATATATATAATATAAAAAAAAATAGTATAAGTCTTATTTTTTCATGTTTTTATTTTAGCCATAGATTCTAATATAGTAACAACTAATTCTTTCTTTATTTTCTTCTTACATAAAGGACAGGTAGCAGTTTTTTTCAACCAATCTTTGAAATGATTAGCATGAGCTACATTTGAACAATGTGGACAAATAGAAATTTCATCACCCTTACCTAAAGTATTCAAACAAACTATGCAATAAGGCAAATCAGAACCACATTTTTTACATTTTCTCTGAATAGAAGAATTTTTACTTTTACATTTTGGACAAATTATATGCTTAATTTTTCCTTTTCTTTTTACTAGCAATTGTTTTGAAGCAAATAATTCTGATAAATATTTGCTTCTTATTTCTTCATATTCTTTTTCTTTTAATCTGTCTTTTTCTTGTTCCAACATCTTTAAGGTTGAATTTAGGACTTCTATTTTTATTTCCAATTCTTTGTCAGTAAGTAATTCAAACATTCTTCTATCTTGTAAAATTGCATGATCAAAATATTTTCTTGAAACATAATAATTTCCCGCTCTTGTTCTAATTTCTATAATTCCATCATCTATTGCTGATATAGTAGATAATGTTTGATCTTTTTTCAAACCACTCGGAGATTTAATCTCCTTAATTTGTGTTTTAGAAATAGGTTCTTTTTCCACTAATTTTTGTAAAATAACTGTTTGTGAATCAAGCTTTTTAGCTAGTGCTTTATCTTGTTTTACTTCTCTTATTTTACTAATTATCACTTCCATATCAATAATTGATTTTTCAATTTTATCAAATCCTTCAGTAAATAATTCTAATTCATTATCATCAAATTTCTGTTCTTTAAGAATAATCTTGAATCCATCTAAAACTTTACTTAATAAATCAAAATATACTTCATTTGTAGCAAAAGTCTCTAAGTCTAAAGATTCAATAACAAAAACTCCTAATCCTATTGAATAAACAACTCTTTTAATATTCTCTTTAAAAATTGGATTCTCATCTTCAATCGACAATTCAGTAAGAAAATCTGAATATAATAATGCCAAATAAGAATCTCTTGTTCCATCTTGATTTGCTAAATCAATGGAATTTTCAATAATTTTATAGATTTTTGGATTCTTTTTCTCTAATTTTTTGAGCTGTTTTTGGATATCCTGTTTTTTACCAAGTTTTGTTTTAATTTTCCTAATGCCATATTTTTTTATCATTGCTTCAAAAATAATTAAAGCTATTATTATAACAACGAAAAACATAAGTGATATGAAAATGAAATATTCTTTAAATATAGATAGAAACATCAAAATTAGACCAAATAAACAAAATGATGATACAAAAATAATGTATGCCTTATCAAAGTTCTTTTTTATTTTAACAAATTCTTTATTATAAACTTCTCTAAATAGCCTGTTGTCTAAATTGGAATCAAGAAATGATTTCTTAACAAGATTTCTTGCTATAAGATCACTAGTAATCAATTGTTGTGTTTCCATCTACTTACCCTCAATTAAATCAGCTTCTAGAATTCGTTTTTTACAATTAGGACATTCTCCAAAGCTTTTAAGCCATTCTTTCATATGTGCATTATGTGCAATAACCTTACAAATATGACATTGAACTAAATTTTCATTACCAAAAATCATTCTTTTACAAACCGGACAAATAGGATGCTTTTTTTTACATTTAGGACAGATATTTTCAATCGTTTTTAATTCTTTAGAACAATGAAAACAAATTTTTCTCCTTTTTTCTGATCTATCCTCTAAAATTTGATTTATTATAGAAATTTCCTCGTTTTTTTCCTGAAATTTTTTAAAGAAATCACTACTTTCAATAGCTTTGTTTTCGAATAATTCCTTTAAATTTTTAATTTGTTCAATTATTTTATCTTTTCGAGTTTTCAATTCCTTATCAGTTAATTCTTCATACCAAATATAAGGCGGTATTTCTTCAGATTCGATTAAATCTTTATTTCTTTTGAAATACTTATCAGGTAGGAAATAAAAATTCCCTCTTGGAGTTTTGAGTGAATAGACTAAGTTATCTTCTTCTAATTCCATTAAAACTTCTTTAACTTTAGAATAATTTAAGCGATATGAATCACTTATTGCATGAGCAGATAATGGTTCACTGGTCACTCTAAGAATTTTGATTATTTTAGATGTTAATGATTGATCATCAATTTTTTTAAGCATACTATTTCCCCAACGAATCATAATGGAATTTAATTTTTTTAAATAAATTGCTTTATACATTTTTTAATTTTAATTTCTTAATTTAATATTTCATCAACAAAATATTCATTATTAAAAAATGTCATCTTCTAGTGTTTTTTGTTTTTTAATTTGTAAGAAAATTTTAGTATTATTATTGAATATTTATTGTGGGGATTATTAATTGAAAAAAAGAGATGTAATAATTCTAATAATAGCAACTTTGATTGTAAGTTCTACATTAATAGGGATTTTATTACCGAGATATTTATCTAAGAAAGATGAATATTTTGTCAATTGGGTTGGAAAACCTCTTGCTGAAGATTCAGCTTCTTTATTCAAAATTAATCAAAGTGTTACTACAAGATTTGGCACATATTTTCCAGAAGAATTGAATTATATACCAAATTTACCAGCTTATAAAATCGAACCAAATCTAGCTAATGTAGATTTACAAGGTTATGATTATTTAGATGATGAATTAATTAAGCAATTAGAAGAAAATGGATTTGCTTTAGAAGAGACAAAATATTATGGATGGGATAATGATATCGTTGATTTTTATGGATTGAATATAGCACCTTTTTTTATAACAACTGATGTTTGTCTTCATCTTTATCATATGTTTTATGATTTTAGTCTTCAAATAATAGAAAATTATAATTTTTCTTCTTGTCTTGAAGAAATGATTGAATTATTAAGAATTGATCAATTAAATATTCATAGCACTATATCAGATGATAATATTTTATGGGCTA
>JAEOUJ010000359.1 GCA_016839405.1 Candidatus Gerdarchaeota archaeon
ATCTTTGAACAATCTCATCTAATGTATAACCAAAAAGATCCTTAAATGAGAAAAGATGAAATTCTACCCCAAGACGTTTTGCATTCATTTCTGCAATTGGTAAACCATCTTCTCGATATCCATCTATGCCTTCATCAATACATACAGCAATAAGTTCTGAAGGATATTTTCTTTCAATTTTATATAGAATATCTAATAAAACGGTGCTATCTTTACCTCCAGATAAACCAACAATAATTCTATCGTTCCTTCCAAAAAGTTTCTTTTGTGAAATCGTTTTTTTAACTGTGCTTATAATCCAATCTAAATAACAACCTTTGCATAAAAATCGCCCATCAATTCTTCTATATGTGACTGCTAAATTTTTGCTACAAGAATTACATAATTGTGTTTTTGCAGTCATTTTTAATGCCAACTTTTTTCTAACCTATTGGTATAAAACCAAATTTAACTAGAGGAAGAATTAATGAACAAAGGAATAATGTCATTCCCACAAATCTAAAGATGGATAATACTATTAAATTGCTTTTCTCTTTTTTTGGCCTTATATACGTAAGAGTTGATGAAAGTAATTTATCTCCATCAAGAAAATATGGAATTGGTAAAGCATTAAATAGTACAGATCCAAAAGAAACAACAAGCGTCCAAAATATCTCTTGATCAAATATATATGGAAAGAATTTCCATGCTAAACGAGTTTTTGGCTCCCTATAATCGATTGAATAAATGCCCAGGTATCCAGTTGAATTATCTTCTGGATGAGATGCCAGTTTTATTGTTTTGATACCATCAGAAGTATGTAAAACTAATGTTTGATTAGGGGTGGTTGTTGTCATGTATATCGAAAAGATTGTATAATTATCAAGATGAACTGAACCAATATCAGTAATTATCAATCCTCTTTCTAATCCAGCTTGTTCAGCAGGGCTATCTTCAACTACATTTAAGATTAAAATACCATCAGTTGGATGATATAATGGATTTAATATAGTTGATGAAAAAATAAGTAAAGGAATGGTAATTATACCTAAAATTATGTTGGGAAATATTCCAGCTCCAAATGTTCTCATTCTTGTTAAATAGGATGATTTATCCATACTTTCTTCATCTGGTTCAACAAAAGCACCAAAAAATATTGCGAAAAATGCTAGGCCAGTCGATTTTAATTCCACACCATCAGCATGACTAACAACACCATGAGCAATTTCATGTGGAATCATAGTTAAAATAATTGGTATGATTAGATAAAGCATAGTTTTAAAAGAAACAGTTACTCCGGGTATTAATACACCAACAGTTGGACCAACTGATGAAGAACTACTAACCATTAGAGTATTAACAATTGTAAAAATTAATGCTGCAAATGATACGAACATTGTAATAATACCAACGAAAATTGATATATTACCAAATACTCGCCAAAATCGAACGTATTTTTTAGAAAGCCTTTCAAGGAATTTATTAAATAGTTTTGTTCGAATAATAAGTACGAGTGGTCCAAGTGTTACTCCATATTTCTCATCTAGCTTTAGATATTTCCCAACAATGTATATGAGAAACCAAACTGAAGCCAAAATGAGAAGAGAGATGTACCATTCCAATTTTATTCCTCAGGAATTTTTACCATATTTTCTACAAAGTTCTCAAAAGCTCTATCATTATAAAAAACTAATCATAACTTTATTCAAATAAACGAAACATACTTTTTTGATATAATCTAAGTATAAATTTAGATTATTGGTGACATTATGAAACGGAAACCATCTTCAATTAAACCAATTGAAATATTAGATGAACAGTCTATTATATACTCACAAGAACATTGGAAATTACTTGAGAAATTACGTTCATCAACATTAAAAATAATGGATGTTCTTGATAAACAAAATATTAACTCAATAGTTTATGGTTCCATTGCACGAGGAGATATATCTCAAAGTAGCGATATTGATATTTTCATACCATATCAAATAAGTTCATTCCAAATAGAGCTTGCATTAGAACAAGCAGAAATGGATATCTATGGCAAGAAAATCGTTCAAGCAACACCTAAACATCTAGTAAAAGGACATCTAATGTTAAGTGAAGATATTACGATAACTTTTCCTTTAACTTCTATAAGAGAAAGAGAGTTTGATTTCATACATTTTGGTGGAAGCTTATCATTAAAATTATTAAAAGAAAATAAACGAGTACCCGGTGTTGATAAAAGATTAATACTAATTACCCCTAATGATTTGGGTCATATTGAATCACCAGTTATTGGATTCGAATCAATCATAGCAAAAAAGATTGGAGTTAGTGTTGAATTAGTAAAAGAACGCGTAAGAATAAAAACCACTCGAGATAAGGTTGGGCGTACGGGAGTATATCTTGATTTAGAACTAGCTTCAGAAGAAAATTTCGACGAAGTTTTTAAAAGATTGCAAGATAATGACCCTATTATCAGAAGAAGGGTGCAGCTAAAAAAGAGATAAATTGATTTAATGGTAAAAGAAATGGCTAAAAAAATTAGATCTTTAGCAGGTGGTTCATATTTAATAGGACAATTACCACCTGGTTGTAAAA
>JAEOUJ010000360.1 GCA_016839405.1 Candidatus Gerdarchaeota archaeon
AAATAAGGACCAATTTTACCCCCTATATTTGCTTCACCCCAAATGCCAGTCAAAGGTGATCTAGCGCAAAAATTTGAACGGGCAGTACAATACGATGGCAGACCAGTTAAAATACCAGTCATAAAATATAGATCATTATCAGAAGATAAAGGGTCAGGAATTGAATCAAGATTTTTTATTTTTTGCCAATAGAAATAGGCTGCTAAACCACTACCACCAAGAAAGGATTTTGCTATAAGTAAATCTAAATCTTCAATAACTATTTTTTTTGAAGACAAATTAATCCTTAGAATTTTACCGCGAAACCCTGACATGCTTTCACCTTAGCTAACCTATTCAATGCTTCTGGATTGTAGAAAAATCCACTTAAAGGAAATTTGTATCAATTTTTTGAGCAGTTTTAATTAATTCTTGAGCAGCTTTAACAGCTCGTAATACTTTCATTTTGCTGCCAACAAGATCAAATTTTTTCATAAGAATACCTTTTATTGGATCTATTTCTCCTTTTATCAGTTTAACCCAATTTGAATATACACCAACATATTGAAATTCTGTTTTAGGGAGTTTATCGTCTTCATTATAAAAGGCTACTTTTCTGCATTCACCATGCCATAAATCAACATGAAAATATTGTGTTTTAGTGAAATTTTCATCTGGTTTAATTACAAAGAGAAAGTCTCCTTCCCAATCAGCTGATGCTTCTTGCCAAGCTTTTCCTTCATCACTATTTAACTTCTCTTGATAGGCTAAAAGCCATTTTTCACTTGGAAAATCAATTGCCATATTATATCTCCTGTAAGATTATTTATTGGATTATAACTTATTGCTATTTAAATTTTAATTCAAAAAATCACAAATAGAAAGAAAAAAAAAGTAAAATTAAATTAGTCATAATATTCTTCTCGAGTTATTTGGAAAATTACTGGATTGTAACCGTCCGTACAGGCATGAGATGAGACATTTCTATCTTTTAACCAGTGTAAGTTCGCTTCATGTTTCATAGCGAAAATTTTTGGCAGCATAGAATACATGGCACTAAGGCATAACTTACCTTTCATTTGATCATCTTCAAAGATAATTTTATCACCAACTTTATGGCCTGCTACACAATCTCCTTTTTGTGAAATCACTTCAACAACTATTCGTTTGTATGGCATAAAAACACCTATTTTTGATAAATTAATCTTGAAATTAAATCTTATGATTAGAATTAATAAGAAAAAAATTCTTATTTTGGATTCAGCTTTTAGAAGAAAGAAGTAAAACTGATTAACAAAGAAGCTATTGTTAAATTTAGTTTAAAGGAGTTATGTATTGATCTATTGCTATCTTTAAAGGCGATTTTATGGTTAAAAATAATGGTAAAGGAAAAGAACAAAACAAGAGTGAGAAAGCTCCTTTTTTTGAAAGAGTAGGAAAATTTGTTACAAAGAATTATCGTGTAATATTGATAATTTGGTTAGTAGTACTAGGCGCATCAATTTATCCTATGTTGAGATTACAGAAAGTTTTAAGCTTCAACGAATTGGAATTCTTACCAGATAATCTTGAATTCAATACTGGAGAAGAGATTTTTGATGAATTATTTCCATCAAACGCAACTGGTACAACAATTATTGTTATTCAATCTAATTTACCTATTAGTGCACCAGAAAATATAGAATATATCGAAATACTAACTGAGAGGATTTTTCAAGAATATAATGATAGTATATACGAATTCCAGAGTCCTTTAACAGTTTTAGAAGCTTACAATAATTCCTTCTGGGATTTAGTTAATCAAGGCAAAATTCTGTTAAATGAAACTTTATACGAGAGTATAATTATTAGCAATCAAGAAATGTATAATGCTAAGACTGAAATTGAGAATTTATGGGATCAAATATCAAATCTTTATCTTAATACATGGTTCAATATTTCACGAACCTATTTCTATGGGGTATATAATACTAGTCTTTTTGATACTGGGCCAGATGCTAATGTTTATGAGATAATCAATTTGATAACTAATTTTACTGCAGGTATGAATATAACTAACAATTTTGTTGATTTAGTTTATGATATTATTACATCAAATTTACCTGATCCTTATCAAGTAAATGATCAATTGATGCATATTTTAACTTTTGATGTTGTAAATAATACACTTTTTCAAATTTTAAGTCAAGAAGAAGGAATATCTTATCAGATTTATCTGCAAGATGTTTATCCTTTATTACAATTATATCATAATAATTGGACTTCAACATTCTATAATGAGTTAACCCAATTTGGTACAAGTATTATTAATGGAACTACTTTATCAGAAAATCTCTATCAAAATACAACGATACCAATAGCTTATACTAGTCAAGAAATAGTTTTTGGGGAATTAGGAGGAATTAATCAAACATCTTATAATAGTCTAAATATTAAAGAATTAATACTTAACCAAACAGAAGAATCACTTGATCTATCAAGTTTAATTGAGGAATTTGCATCTAATTTACCAGTAGCATCTGAAGATATTGAAGCAGAAGTATTGCCTTTGGTTCCACAATTCCTTGAAGACATATATAATTTAGGAGAAACACCAGCAGATCAAGATGTAAAAGACTTGGCGGATAGTTTTAGTGATGAGTTAATTAATGCTTTATTCAATATTTATCCTCCACCTGAAACAATTGATGATGTACCATCATTATTTTCACAGTGGGTTCTTAGTGAAGATCAAAGAACTAGCCTAATTTTGATAACATATGATAGAACAGGAAAAACAAGTGATGAAATTGATGAAATGATGAAAACAGCTGATTTAGGAATTGGAGAATTAGCCCATGAATTATTGGATGAAATGAATCTTGAAAATACAAAAGTTTATCATACAGGCGATGAATATGTTACAAATATTTGGGTGTCCCAAGCTGAAGAAGATGCAAGAATAATTGATATTGTTACAATTGTTTTTGTTCTAGTAATTTTATTGGTTATTTTTACTAGTGCTGTAGCACCATTGATACCATTAATAGCAATTGGTTCATCAATTCTTCTATCAATGGCTTTTCTCTGGTTCATTTCATTTGCAATGGATGTTCATTTTATGTCTACACTGTTTCTTACAGTAACATCCTTAGGAGCTGGAGTAGATTATTGTATCTTTATTTTTTCAAGATATAATGAAGAGCGAAAGAAAGGAGAACCAAAAGAACAAGCATTAATTACTGCTATAAAATTCGCAGGAGAATCAGTTTTTCATTCAGGTTTAACAGTTATGGTTGGATTTGGGGCGATGATAATACCTAACTTTCCATTATTAAGAATTCTAGGCATATCAATGTGTATAGGGATATCATTCTCGATACTATCAGCATTGTTAATTGTACCATCAATTATTTTGCTTTTTGGGGATGCAATTTGGTGGCCAAAATTCTTCCAAACACTCTTCCGACCACAAAAATGGTTCAAGAAAACTAGTGGAGAACAAATATATGAAGAAAATCAAGAGATGAAACCAGACGGCTCATCAACTTTTATTATTAGGGAAAATGGAGAAGATAAACCTCAGAAAAAGAAATTTATCTTAAGATTTGCTGATTTTATTACTAGAAATGGATTAACTATAACTATTGCAACATTCCTGATAGCGGTACCATTCATTTATTTTACATTTGCTATGGAAACAAGCACAGATTTTATGGGGATGCTACCAAGTGATTTTGAAGGAACAGAGGGAAGAAATATTCTCTCAGAAAATATGCAAGTAGGAGACCCTACACCAATAAATTTGTTATTTTATAATTTAAATCAAAGTCCACTTGAATATGATGTTAGATACCAAACATTGTTTCTGATAAATAGGCTGCAATTTGAAGAAGATCATGTTTCTACAGTGAGATCAATTGTAAGTCCTTTGGGGATAAATATGCTGAGTGCAATAGAAGGTCCATTTGCGAGTTTTTGCTTAAGTTTTGTTGGAGAAGACAATAGATCAATGTTAATTGAAATTTACTTAGATGTCTCACCTTATGCAAAAGAAGCAGAAGAATATGTTTCTAATTTAAAAGAAAATGTTCAAACCATGATAATTAACAATAATTATGATTTACTAGGAGAGGGAGAAATCTATGTTCTTGGATATGCTCGAGCATTATTTGAAATAAAACAAGTGACAGATAATTCTTTTCCAATAATTATCCCAGTAGTAATAATTGGAGTGTATTTTGTTTTATTCATAATGTTTGGTTCTTATTTCACGCCAATTAGACTAATAATTACAATAGCACTAAGTATCGCTGTAACATTAGGTTTACTCTATCTAATATTCTCATTAGGATTAAATGTACCAATATTTTGGTTATTACCATTAATGTTGTTTTCAATACTAATGGGATTAGGACTGGATTATGACATATTCTTAGTTTCAAGAATTAAGGAATATTATGATAAAGGTATGAGTAATAAAGAGGCAATTGCACATGCGATGGATCATACAGCAGCAATAATAACATCATGTGGAACAGTTATGGCAGCTGCATATTCATCATTACTAATATCACAACTCTGGCATTTAAGAGAACTAGGTTTTGCTTTTGCAGTAGCAATCATTCTTGATGCAACTATCATTCGTTTGTTCGTTGTTCCTGCAATTATGGTTCTCTTGGAGAAGCTTAATTGGATAGGTCCAAAACGATTAATGAGAAAAAGACATCATTTTGAAAACAACGAATGAAAATTTTATTGAGGTTAAGATATAAATTCAGTATAAGTTTGTATTCTTAGCTTAATTATTATTTAACACTAAATTATATTTTAGTATATAAGAATAAAAGATCTAATATTAGTAATATATGATTAATTAAAGGAAAACTAGAAATTATTCATTTTTTTAAAAAAAAAATTAATAATATCTATTTCTTTATAATTATTAATCGATTTTGAAAAATCGATATGGAGGGAATTTTTCTTATGCAAAAAAGAGTAATTCTTGTTAGTTTAATAGCTTTTGGAATTGCTTTTTCTCCGATAGCTGCACTTGGAAACCAGCCACCATTACCACCAGAAATAGAAATGCTTGTTTGTACAACATTCTATGACGAAGGACATGAGTTAATAGTCAATCAATTTGTTCATGATGCATCTTTATGTGGTATTAAAGTTAATCTCGTTTTTCTTGAACACATGGAAATAGTTATGCGGATACTTTCAAAGGATTTTGAAGTAATAATGTTTATTTCAATTGCACAAGTTCTTGATGATCCAATAGAGTCTCTTATAAATTTATTATGGCTTCATTTTGGTTTGGATAATTTTTGGAATTTTGAAGATCCATTACTTCAAAGCAAAATTAGTGAAATGAGTGATTACTTCTATATATATGGAGATTTAGAATCAGCTATTAATGTTTTTCATGAAATTGAATGGATGATTTATGAAAGGGAACCTTTGAATACAATTGGATATCGTTTCGCTTATGGTTTGGTCTATACATATCATTTACTATTTAACAATGCAATTGAATCTCCAGTTAATGATTTTGCTATGCGAAGAGCATTTTCATACTTGCTAGATAGAGAATTCTTCATCGAAGTAATGCAAGAAACATATCCAGATACAAGTTATATTGCTAGCCATATGTTTGGTTGGTCACAATACCACGATCCAAATCTACCGGAATTAACATATTCAATAGGAAAAGCGACAAGTACATTAGCAAAAGCTGGTTATCGTCCTGCTAGAATAAAAGTATGATATTAGCTATTTTCTTTTTTTCTTTCTAAATCAAAACATAAGTTAAATTATCACATTTAAAAAATTATTTTGATTTTTATATCAAATTTCAACAAAACTATTTCTAAACTATTGTTAAAAATTATATATTACTTTTAAATCCTATATAAATCAAACAATCATGGGAAACTTATTATTTAACGACTTCATTATAAATTTCTTGTATATCTTGCTTAATAACTTCAGCTATTTCAACTGAATGTGTTTTTTTTATTGGTTTAAATGTACCAATATTTTGGTTATTACCATTAATGTTATTTTCAATCCTAATGGGACTAGTACTAGATTATGATATATTCTTGGTCTCAAGAATAAAGGAGTATTATGACAAAAGAATGAGTAATAAAGAAGCAATAGCACAAGCACTAGATCACACTGCTTCAATAATAACATCATGTGGAACTGTAATGGCAGCAGCATACTCATCATTACTTATTTCACAGCTTTGGCATTTGAGAGAAATAGGATTTGCATTTACACTCGCAATAATTCTAGACGCAACAGTGATACGTTTAATTGTTGTTCCAGCTATTATGGTTCTAATGGAAAAGCTCAATTGGATTGGATAAAAACGATTGATTAAAAGAAGAAATCATTTGGAATCTAATAAGGATAAATAATAATTTCTTTTTTTCTCTTTTGTAATTCAATTAGGATTATCTTTACTTTTATTATTTAAAAAATTAAGAATCAAAATTTTGTCTGGAGACAAAATAAGGTTAAACTTATATTGAAATAAAGTTATCTTTCAATTAACTAATTTTTACAGGAAGGGAAATTTTGAAAAAATTAGGTAAAAATCATAAAAGGATAATCTTATTTCTAATTGTATTATCGATAGTAACTCCAATGAGTTATTATTTAACATCAACAATATCTACAATAGTAGACAGACCTGTTGAATCAGAATGGATCACTTTGGAGATAAAAAATCCAAATATTGATGAATTTAACACTGAATCTTGGGTAGCTTGGAGTACAGGTTATGGCGATTATGATTCTGATACATGGCAATGGTACTTCTATACATACAAAATTGAAATTGATGATGTACATATAGAGGGATATAAAGATGATGCTCAACAATTATACTGTGTTAGTTATGTTTCTTACAGAATTAAATTTACAGGCAATAAACAATGGAGCTCAGGTGCTAAAACATGGTTTTTAGAAGTTTCATGTGGACATGCATATATATATCCTGAAGATGTAGATAAATTAACATTCAATGATTATGATCATCCACCAAGTACATGGACTACAAAAACTCACTCATGGGGTACTTTTAATCCATATGGTTCAGAAAAGATAGGTGTGCTAATAGCAGCTTATTTCTATAGCTCTGTTAAAGGTGTAGCTATAAGTGAATTAAGCTTTTCATTCTAGTATTATGAAGAAAAAGTTTTAGAGGATAAAAAATCCTCTTTTTTTCTATTCTTGTTTAGTTATTTTGAATCTTTTTGTTTTGAAGATAACACAAGGAATCCAGCCCATTAACACTGATGATAAAATTATTAATGGTACTAATATAACAATCCAACTAGGTAGCCAAATTGCTATTTTTTTGAATATTTGTTGTTGTGTTATCAAGAATTTCGGAATAAAAATTGTATATACAACTGAAAAAATTGTACCAAAAATTACAGGAACAATACAACTAAGTAACAACTCAAAAGTTAAGCTTTTCCAAATTTGTTTTCGAGTTAATCCCTTTTGATAATTAATAATAATTAGTTTGGCTTTATATTGATAAATATTCAATGAAACTATAAATCCAAGCAATCCCATCAATATAAACACAATAATTAATTCAAGTATTAAAAATCGATCTTTTAATTTTATTGTTAAATAATTAACATTGGAACTAAAACTTTCATTGGTTAAAATATTAGTATGATAATTTGATTTTATAATTGTAACAATTGTTGAAATCATAGAACTATTTAGTGCTTTAATCATAACATATTCCATTTCTTCTTGTGGAGTATCACTAGAAGCATACTTTATCGAATTGCATGTATGGATATTTGTTACTAAATTAAATTGTTCATCATCTTCAGAGAAATAACTATTGTCTGGTAATGCAAGTAATGGAAAGTAATCGAATTTTGATACATAAGTAAGGTTAAATTCTTGATAATGAACATGTGTAAAGTCTGTATTTTTTAATATAACATTATTTGAATAACCATATTTATCTGCTGTATAAGAATCTATCATGTATGTGTAATTGTTCTCTAACGACAGAATATTTTCTTGTTTTAAATTTCCTATTCTTGTCAAATAAACTGTATCTAAGTATTCAGTGATATTATGTATGGCTAATATTGTAACTTTCTTTGTATATGGAAATACAGGTTCATAATAATGAACAAAATGAAAAGTGGTTTTTGTTAGAAGTGCTAGAGATTGAACTCCTTCTATTAATCTGAGTTGTTCAATTTCTGTTTTGTTAAGATCATTTGAAGGTATTAGTAAATCTGTACATCCTAAATTAAGATTGGCTTCTAGTTCTTGATGTTGTTGTAGTGTTTGTGACATAATTAAATTAGGGAGTACGCTAATTCCAACAATGAATAAACAAAGATTTAACCTTTGATAACTATGTGAAAAATGAGTTAAATTCTTTAAATTAAATGTTAAAAAATTCTTTTTCTTTATCCATGATTTGTTACCTACAAAATTCCAAAACCAAGTATGTAATCTATTAAGGGATAAAAATACTATCAAACAGAACAACAACATACCTATATATGTCATACCCCAAAAAATGATAACATTCAATTGGTGAATTTTGTATGTCCAACTGACTATAAAACCACCACTTTCTAACATAATTAAACCTGTTATCCCAATTACTAACATTATTGTACTTGGAAAAAGTAATAGGAATTCTATTATACCAAAAATCTTTCTTATTTCTATTTTCCTCTTCTTTATACTTTCATCTGATTTTATAGGTTTAATTTGTTTTAGTTGTGTGGTTTGTAAAAGAAAATTTCCTATAAATAAAAATACTGCAAATAAGCTTAATGAATAGATTGTTTGTAAGGTTAATAATCCTTTTAGAAGAAAGGTAATTGAACTAGATGATCCTATAGAGATAAAAACACAGAAAAGGATTCCCATTAAAAGACTAATAATCAAACTCATGAAAATTACAATGCTATTTTCTAAAAGAAGCATTCTTTTAATACGTTTATTCTTCATTCCAAATTCCTTAAACAGTTTCATTGTTCTTATCAATTCATATTTTCCAAGATTAAAAATTTCAAAAGTAATAATAACTAACACAAATAGAACAGGAAAACTAAAAACTATTAATTCAACGGTTTCTTGACTCCAGTAATCATCAAAAGTTTTAAGCATAGATAAAAGGTCTTTATAAACATAATAATCTCGATTCATTAGAAATGAAATATCATTATATGTATAATTATAATAAATACTCATAATTTCTCCTATCTGTTCAATATTAACAATATTATCTAATGTGTTTCTTGTATTAATTGATTCAAAATCATACTCAAAGTCTATTTCAGTTAAAATTAAAGTTTGAATTTCATAATAATCATTAATTAATTGAATTAAGAAGTCATATGTTGTAAAAAATAAACTATCTAAATTATCAAATTGCTTTATAACATCTGAAGAGAGGTGATTACTCGTAAGATTATTAGCTAATTGATCTATAATACCAACAATTGTATATTGTTTTATTTGTTTTGACGGGTAATCAAGACGTATAGCATTCAGTGATAATGTATCATTTATGTAATAATTATTGTCATCATTAAAACCTCGATAATAGAGAATTTCACTGAAATTTGATGGCATCCTACCACTAGTTAATGTTGATGACAAGATAAATTCCAGATTGGGATTAAAAGCATTAATCATGCTACCAATGTTATATAATGGATTGTACAATCCATCGTATAATTGAATGCCCATCAGTGCAGTATAACTAGAATTTACAATATTTGGAATTATACCATTAATTGTTTGCTTTAAAGTATTTATTGTATAAATCAAATAATCTGATGAATAGTTTGACTTCCAAATTCCTGTTATTTGATCATTCAACGCACTAACTTGAAGATCTTGATTCCAATTTGTTAAGTTGTTAGCGTATTTTTCAAAAGTTTGAGTTTTATGATTATCCCTAATCAAAAAGAATGATGTTATAACTATAAAGAATATTAAGAATGATATTGTTGAATAAATAATCCTCTTTTTTCGTATTTTCAAATAGAATGTAATAAGTTGTTTTCTGGAAATTTTTTTGGTTTCTATTGGAATATTTTTATACATCTTACACCATTCCTATTCTTCTTTAATGAATTTAAATTTCCTAATCTCAGATTTTATTTTTAAAAACCAGCTAGTATTGAATCCCAGGTACATTAGTAATGCTAATAGAATAACCAACCACCAAGGTATTTTTGTCGCAAAATGATTGTATACTTGCTGTAGACTAAATAAATTACGACCAATTAAACCAGATAATGATGATCCAACTATAAAACCAATGATGAATGGAAGTAATAAAATAAATTGATATTCGATAAATAATGTATCAAAAATTTGTTTTCTATTTGCTCCAACTCTATAGATTAATCTTATTCCTGTTATTCTTTGTAGTATTACATTCTGAGCAGAAATATACCCAACAAAAACTGTAATTGCAAATGTTATTAATGACATTATAAACAAAAAATTCACTTCAAAAGAAACTGTTTTTGTTTTAAGGTCTTCAATTTGACTATTGTAACTAATTATATCTGTTTTAATTATAGATTTAATATCATTTATTACTTGTTGTTCCTCAGTGTCACTTTTTAATTTAATTAAAAGACTATCAGATTTGGCAACATAATTATTTGTAGTGGAATTTTCAATGAAATCTGCAGTATTATAATTTGTCACAAATGAAAGATATTTTCGATTTTGATGAAGTAGAGATGTTTTATATATAGGTAGACCAGGGAAATTTTTAAAACTGGACACAAAATCAAAACTCATTATAGATGATGTATCACCAAATAATTCATTTGTAAGGATTTCATCTTTATTGTAATCATACTTTTTTGCAGAATACTCATCAACAAAATAACTATAATTAACATCAAGTAATAGAATATCTTCTTGAGAATAATCATTTTTTTGTAATAATGTTAAATCAACAATTTCTATGAATTTAGTCAGATTATGAATTGCCAATATTTCTATGATATATGTTATGGGATTATAAGGATTAGTATTATCTTCTTTAGTAATTTGATAATTAGCAATGTTAGTTATTTTCTCTACTCCAGTTATGTTAAAATCATTATATGAAAGATTGTTCTGAGACCAATTCTTGATAACTAAATCTGAACAATATGATTCTAGATAAGCTTCTGCAGTAAGTTGTTGTTGAGACGAGAAAAACATGGTCAAACCAGGTATAAAACATATACTCATTGTTAAAATAAAGAAGATAGTTCTTCTATAGTTGTTTCCAGCATTTGCAATATTATTCAAAGCAAAAGTTCTAAGATTTTTCTTCGTTTGCCAAATCTTTTGACCTATTTTTTTCCAAAAACCAATGGTCAAATAAGATATAACTCTAAATAAGGATGAAATTATAAGGATAATTCCAAGGTAGATAAAAAACCATGTTAGAATTGATAAATATGCAAGCAAATTGAATTGTTGAAAATCTATTGTTAATACCTCAAATGGTACTAAAATTAATAACATAATACCCATTATTAAAGCAATGGATCCTGGTAATAATAAAACAAAATCCTTGAGTTTTAGTGATTCTTTTTTATTTGTTGTTCTTCTTTTTTTTACTTCGGAAATTGAATCTAATTTTTTATTTATACTATAATTAGTAACTGTTAATCTTGTAACAAATAAAACTAGTAAAATCAAAAAGAAAGCACTGAGATATATTGGATCAATTATGAACCACCAAGTATCTTTAAAATTGATTTCAAGATTAATGATGAATAAGTTACTTAGAAGAACTCCTATAAGAAGTCCAATTATTGAGCAGCTAAATGTTAGCAATAAATTTTCCACTAAATAAATTCTTTTGATGTGTTTTTTGTTTAAACCATAAGTATCCAATAAACCTATATTATTAATAAATTGATGAATATTTATATTACAAGATTCCTTAATTAGAAATAGAAAAAGAAACAAGAAAGGCAAACTTAATGCAATAATTTTGGTAGTTTCTTGTAACCAATAAAATTGAAATGAGCCTATTGCAATAATTAAATCATTGAATGTAACAAAAAGTTCATCTTGCTCACTTTCTAGATTTAATGAAGTTTTTTGCCTTAGATTTCTTAATAAAGAGTCTAGCTTTCTACCTTTAATTACTTCATTATTGTAATTAAAATCCACAAGAAAAGCTCTTCCACCAGTTAAGGAGGGGTAAGAATTAAGAATTTCAATTTGAAAACTAGAATTAGTCATAAAATATCCATCAAGTGAGAAAAGATATCTGTAATATTTTATTAATTTGTACCAATTTAACAAATCTAATGATTGATTTACTAAAACATCATTAAGTTTGTTGATATCAATGATTCCTGAAATTGTGAAATTCAGAGCATAGGCAGTAAAGCTACTACTTCCTTTCAATGTAATTGAATCGTTTATATTGTACAAGCATGTTAGATTATTCTCACAAAAATAGACTATTTCATTAGAGCTAATTGGCATAGAACCTTTTATTAGCATTGATGCGAGTGTGCTTTCCAAGATTGGGTTAAATGCATATAAACCTAAATCAATAGGTACACTCGTTATGTTTTGAATATTAAATAATTCTACACAAAAACAAGCTGAGATTCGTTCTTGATTTGTTATATTAGGTATTATTTTATTAATTTCTTGTGATAATTCATTTGTAATTTGATTTATATAATCATTATCATAGTTTGGGGTAAAACTACTTGTAATTGTACTATAATAAGCACTTATTTCTTGATCATTATACCAATCGAAATTCTCATTTAATTCTGATTGTAATAAAATCTCCCTATATGAAAACCAAACTACAAACATTGTAGTTAGTACAATAAAAATCAATAAACTACTAATTAGGGCATATAGTAATCGCTTCCTATTAACTTTGAGTGTGAATTGTAAAGCTTTACTAAGGGAGTATTCCATTCCATTCAATCTAAGCATTTCCTTTTCCTAAATATCCTCTTCTAATTTTTTTATTTATACAACTAAACCATCTCTATAGATTTGACCATTGTTTAACTCAATCACTCTGGAATTTTCTCTAATCAATGAAAGATTATGAGTTGCAATTAAAGTTGTTAGGTTATTATCTTTATGTAAATTATAAATTTGTGTCATAGCATCAATTGCTAAACTTGAATCAAGATTAGCAGTTGGTTCATCATACAACAACAATTTTGGAGCTTGATGTAAAGAAATAGCAATAGATGCTCTTTGTAATTCTCCACCAGAGATTTCTAATGGATATGAATTTGTCCTATGATCAATATTGAACATTTTGAATAATTCTTTGGCATCAGATGAATTTTCAATATTTTTCTTCCTTTGAAAAATCTCTTTCAAATATATATTATCTTCAACGGTCAAATATGGATACAACGATCCCTGTTGAACAATTAAACCCATATTATCTCGTCTATATTCCGTTCGCTCTTCATCAGTAAATTCACTTATGATATTGTTATAAATCATTAAATTACCATTACTAACTGGTTCTATACCAGAAATTAATTTTAATAAAGTGGTTTTGCCAGAACCACTTGGACCAACAATAAAAAGTATTTCACTATCACAAATTTTTAAATTAATATCTGATAGAGCTTTAAATTGAGATTTCCCAATAGTATAATACTTTGAGATTTCTTCTAATTCAATTGCAATGCTTTTCCCTTTAAAGTATGATTTAGTTAAAGATTTGAGCTTCAAGGATGTTTTAATTTCTGGTTTCTCTTCAATACTAATTCTCTCAGGTGGCAAATCTTGTGGATTTCTTAAACAGATTTCATATTCTTTGGAAATTTCATATTTAATCTCTTTATCTAATTTCAATGACTCAACTATTATATCGGGAATCCTTGTGCTTTTAGTTGAATCTAAGCTACTTTTCATAACTATAGGGAAATTTGTTAAAGCTTCTCTGTCTTCTTTACTTAAAATCGCTGAAACTCTACCATCACGAATTTCACAAGCAATATCTATTCCTTCTAAAAAACGAACATCATGAGTAACTACTAATATTGTCGTACCAAAATCTTTAGCTATAATTTTGAGAAGATCTTTTACTTTTTCTGTGTTTTCACTATCAAGTTGCCCCGTTGGTTCATCACATAAAAGTAATTTTGGTTTTTTAGCCAAACTACAAGCAACAGCTACTCTTGTCATTTCACCGCCAGAAAGAGTTTTATTATATCTATTTTCTAAGTGTTTAATCCCCAGCTTTTCTAAAATTTCTTGATTATATTTTCTAATTTTTTTTGACAATCCTAAAGATAAATTGCTCATAAACTCAAGATTATCAATCACTTTGGATTCGAGAAAAAGTGTTTTCTCTGGAAATTGATCTACTAAACCAACAATATTCAAACGATAATTAGTTAACTGCTTGTCTGTTAATTTATGCAACTCAATTCCATCTACTAAAATTTCTCCACTTGAGATTGTTTCTAATCCAGCTAAAATATTAATCAAGGTTGTTTTTCCGGACCCACTTGGACCTATTATAGATGTTATTTCACCCTTCCTTGCTGTAAAATCACAACCTCTTAATGCTGCAACTTGAATTTTCCGATCTTTATCTTGATAGATTTTTATTAAATCCTTGCAAACAATCAAAAAAACCACTGCCACAATACATTTCCTTTTACAAGTTTATTTATTGAAATTAACTTATTTATATTTTGATATTTTTTAAAAATAGTCAAATAACAACCATAATGAGCATAAAACTTAATTTGCTTTGGAAAAGTTGTAATATTTAGTCTCAAGAATAAAGGAGTATTATGACAAAGGTATGAGTAATAAAGAAGCAATTGCGCATGCAATGGATCATTCAATAGTAATAATAACATCTTGTGGAACAGTTATGGCAGCTGCATATTCTTCATTACTAATTTCACAACTCTGGCATTTAAGAGAACTAGGTTATGTTTTTGTAGTAGCAATTATTTTAGATGCTACTATAATTCAATTAATCATGTACCAGCAATAATGGTTCGCTTAGAGAAGCTTAATTGGGTTGGTCCAAAACGATTAATGAGAAAAAGGCATCATATGGAAAATCTGGAACAGAAAAAATAGAATATTTGTGAATGTGAATTTGTGGATTTTATTATGGATCACATTCACAACAAATTGCTTTAGTTTCTATTGCTATTTGATTTAATAGTTCTTTTTCCAACACAATAGGTTTTCTTTTTGAAGTAAAATCTAATTCCTCGTGACTTTCTTCGGATTTCAATTCTATTCCTTTTTTAACATAATCAGAACATCTTAAACTTTGTTTTGAAAACATTACTATTGTCCCTGCAATCGCAAGGAGTAAGGTTAAACCAGTACATACTAATAAAATGTGTGAAGGTAAAAACATATTAGTAACAATAGTAGCAATGGCTATTCCTATTAAAAATCCAAATGAAGTGAATAAACTCACTGTAGCCATTACTCTGCCAAGTTTTTCCTTTGGTATACGTTCTTGTCTTAAAGTGAATGATGGGATATTTGCAGCTCCGTTTACAAATCCAATAGGTATCGTCACAAATAAAACCATCAGCCATTTGTTTGTAATCAATGAGAATAGTAATAATAGAATTGCCCACATAAAAACAACTATATTAATTAGTAGTAATTTCTTTTTAATTTTACCAATAGCAATAACAATCATTGATGTTATTATGCCAATTCCAGCTGATACTGTACCTACAGCACCATACCAAGTTGGATTTAATCCCAGTTTCCCTTGAAGGATTACTCCATATAATCCACTAAAAGGTGCTACTGTAAAATTAAGTAAAGTATATACAATTAAAACAAAAGTAACTT
>JAEOUJ010000361.1 GCA_016839405.1 Candidatus Gerdarchaeota archaeon
AATTGGTCTGTTCCAGTTGATGTAAATGGCATTACAGGTTATTATTATATAATTAATCAAAATCCAAGCACAATCCCAACCTTATCAACAGGTACTTATACAACAACAAATGGAACAATTGTTTCATTTGATTTATCTGATGGAATATGGTATATTCATGTTGTCGCTAAAGATGGAGCAGGTAATATTGGGAAAACAGCTGCCCATTACCAAGTAAGATGCGATTCCACAAGTCCTACTGTAGCAATATTAGCTCCAATAGAAAGCACTGATTATAAACCTGGTATAGTTGAAGTTAGCTGGTATGTAACTGAAACTGGTTCAGGATATGATTATGCAGAAATATCTCTAGATGGAGTCCTTCAAGATACTGTTAATGAACCTACAACAACATACAATTTAGAAATTTCAGAAAGTGGTTCATTTACTTTAACAGTTATAGTTTATGATGTTTCTGGACTTTTCAGCTCAGATAGCATTACTTTAGATATAGAATCATTCTTCCAATCAATGACATTCTATATTATTGTTGGTGCTGGCGGTGGGTCTCTAGTTGCTATAATCGTTATTGTTATAATTGTTGTTGCTGTTAGAAAGAGAAAAGTTGTTTAATCTTTTTTCTTTTTTTTCTTTTCCCTATTGCATATTTTGTCGTATTGTATTCATCATATAAATTAGGTCGTTTGGATTATTTAGTAAATCTTGTAATGCTTCAATAGGATTATCACAATTTTTTAAATAACGAGTTGTTAATAAAAGTAGATCTCCTTTATAACCGACAACACCATGAATTGGTAAACCCCCAATACTAGATGCTTCTTGTACTGCTACATGATCAGCTGGAAGAGTAATAACATTTTCATTTGTAGATGCATGAAAGGCAATAGTTTTACACTTTAAAATTGAATCCCAATCACCTAACGCAGTCAAGTAATCCTTTCCTAAAGCTAAATATACCAAATCTGGTTTCTCATTTTCAATTATTTGTTTATAATCTTGAGGAATTTGAAGTATTTCTGCTCGAGATAATATTTCCTCAGCACTCATTGTAGAAAATGTACAATCATACGGTGGAATAATCTCATTTTCTTCCACAATACCAAATCCAGCTGAAATTACATAATATTTAACTTCAAAATAATGTCTTAAAACACTAATAGCTTGAACAATACTAATATTCAAAGCTCCTCTATACATTTCCTTAACAGTTCTTTTTTCAGTTATGCTAACATTATACTTATCTTTTGATTGTTTTGAAACCAAATCTTTGCAAGTTGGTTGAGAAGGATGACTTATTGACTTTCTCTTACTACATGAGGCAAAAATAACAATCTTCATTTTACATCTCCCTTATTCAATTGATTCCTCCATAATTAACTTTATTAATTCTAATAATTTTCTTGTAAAGTTATTTTCAAGATTGATAGAAAATAATAACTCGTCTACCATTGCTTTTTTAGCCATTACAATTTCTAATGAATCTAATTCCTCTAGATAACCAAGAACAATAGCTAGAGGTATTTTCAGTTGGTTAGAAATTTCTTGAGCTGATAATGTTTTCTTTGTAGAAAGTAATGCAATAATACTTAATTTATTTTTATTAGCGATTGTTTCTAATTTTGGTGGTAATTCTATTGACTTTTTAATATCAATTCTCTGTTCCTTTTTCACCCGATTCAATGCAAATTGTTTAGCTCGTTCAAAAGCTTCATCAACATTTTCAACTAAATAAACCAATTGTGATGATCTCATTTTTTGAAAAGTAGGTTCAAGTGAAGTAAAAACTTCTGAAGATACACCACCAGCTTTAGAGAAAATAACAACATGAATTCCTGAATCAACAGCTAATGAAATTTGTATGCCTGCATCTACTCCTCCACCAATAGCAATTAAGCAATCACTCGAATAAATCAATGGCCAACTATAATCATAACCATCCATAGCTGAGGCAATTTTCACATGTGAATCATCAGAGCTTTCTTCTTTAAAATTTCCTTGCAGAATATTAACCACAATTCCGCCAGAATCATTCACACCTTTTGCTACTGCTTCGGCTACTCCACTTGAACCACTAACGATAACAGCAATATTCAATGTTCTACCTAAAGCAAAACCTAGTTTATATGAGAAATCCCAGGCACTTTTATCCTGTTCATTATTCATGTTTAATGTTTTTGTACCTATAACACTAATTTGTAGTTTTCTCATGATTAGAGAAATCTTTTATACCTTTTTTTGTCTTTCGATGGAGGAACGATATATTTTTTTAAATAATAAATTTAGGATAATTCATTAATAGCTAGTAATTATTATTTTTAATCAAGAAGTATGGCTATGGAGTAAATAAAATGATTATCAGGGATCCTGTTCATGGTGATATCAAATTTACAGAAAATGAATCAAAAATAATTGATACATTTGAATTACAAAGATTACGGGGTATTAAACAATTAGGCACCACATATCTAATTTATCCTGGTGCAACTCACACTCGTTTTGATCATAGTTTGGGTACAAGTTATTTAGCAAAAAGGATAATTGAAAATATTCGAATAAATGGCTATAAAATAAATAAAGAGATTGAAGAATTAATTGCAATTGCTGCTTTATTACATGATATTACTCATGTACCCTATGGTCATACATTTGAAGATGAAAGAAGAATATTTGATCGCCATGATAAATCTGAAAATTTCACTAAATTACTTTCAAATTCAGAAGTATGTGAATTATTGGAAAAATTAGGAATTAAAGATCAAATAATAAAAATCTTGATTCAAAAAGATCCAACACGAAAATCTCGAGATAATCCTTGGATGAGCCAAATAATAAACGATACAATTTGTGCTGATTTAATGGATTATTTAAGACGTGATTGTTATCATACAGGTATTAACAAAGATTATGATGATCGTGTATTTAGCCACTTTATAGTTCAAGATGGTAAGCTTGTTCTTAATTTTACAAAAAAAGGCATGGAACGCTCAGATGCACGTTCAGAAGTTTTGCATCTCCTAAGATTAAGATATTTTTTAACTGAACGTGTTTATTTTCATCATGCTAAATTATCATCTGGTGCAATGATTTCAAAAGCAGTTGAATTAGCTGTAAATGAAGGTATATTATCTAGGGATCAACTTTTTCTCTTAAATGATTGGAGTTTATTGCAATTTTTGAAAGGATTCCCTAAACCTCGCTCAGATGAATCACCAATAAAACAGCTTGTAAATAAATTTGAGAAGAGGGATTTGTTAAAAAGAGCTTATGTTCTCTCGAGTGCAACATTAAGTTCTAGAAGAAGCCGTGATGATTTTATTAAGAAATTCAATCCTCCAACTAATGAAAGAGAAGAAGTAGAAGATATGATTATTGATAGATTGCAAAAAATAACTAAAAATTCTAACATTAGTAAAGCAGATTTAATAATTCATTGTCTAAGTTCTTCATCTCTAAAAGAAGCTGAAGTATTAATTAGAAATCGTGATGGTAAGATTGTTCCATTAAATGCCAGACCACATCCTTCTGTTGATGTAAAATCAATAGAAGATGCTTACGAAGATTTATGGCGTATGTATGTTTTTACAAGTAAGAAATATACTTCTGAAGTTTCTAAGATATGTGAAGAAACCTTTGGTCTAGATAATGAATATCAACCGAAAATCTAATTTTTAAATATCAAACTTTCTTTTCTTGAATCTCATCATATAAATCTTTCAGATATATTTTATATTTTCCAAGAGATCCTCCAAAATTCCCAGCTGATATTTTAAGAACTCCTTTAACTTTAGATGCTTCAACTATAGCAATTTTCATTGCTCTTTTTACATCATCCATAGTCAATCCATTTATTACTATCTCTGGTATACTTCGAACTTCCTCAGGTACATTACTATCATCTATTTCTGTACGTAATGTTGGGCAGTATGGGTGATTAGTTGTTGGTCCAATTTCTGGATGTGGTTGTCCTTCATATACTGTTTTAGAACCAGCAGAGCAAATTGCAAATGGTGTTATAACGTTATTCTCTGGATAAAGTCTATCGAGAATTCTTTTTCCTGCTGTTAAAGCTGCTTTCTCAGAATCACACATTATCCAAATATTTCCACCAGAAACTCCTATTTTGTAACCTATTTTTCGTTCAATATACCAATCTCCCATCATTAAGGGTATTTTTATCATTTTTTTGTTAAAGATAATAACTTCTTCTTGATATACATCTCCACAATAACCAACATTTTCCATTAAATCAAGTGTTGTATTGGATTCTAGTGCGTTAAAAACTGTTGTAGTTGGAATTACTAATATTCCTTGTCTAATGCGCAAACCTAATTCTTTATAGAATCTTTTTACGCTCTTCTCAGGATTATTTGGATCATAACCTCCCCAAAATTGAGCAATAAAACCAATATTCCCATCAGGAGTTTCATCTTTTCCAAGGTGCCAAATTTCAACGCCAGCCTCTGTTCTACCAACAACTATTGAAGGAAGAGCAGTACATTGAGCAGCTGTGTAGTGTTTAAGTTGTTCATCTCTTAATGTGATCATTAATCTAGTGACGATGCCTTCAAATGCTTCGCAATAAGTATCTTCTATTTCAACACCATTAAGAATCATTTCTTCGCCTTCTGTAATAATCAAATGTAATATAACAATTGAAAAAGATTTTGATTGTAAAAAATAACAATGATTAAAACACAAAAAAATTTATTTTATCAAGCCTAAGAATTCTGCTTCTTCAGCAATTTTTTCAACTATTATAGAATCGAATTTTTCAGTTAAATGTATTGAATTTGCTTCTATAATTTGTTTTCTTGATTTTTTAAACATGGACATTGTAATGTCTAAATCATCTTCATCTACTAGAACATCTTTAGTTAAACCAACATATAAGAAAGGTAATTCAGGTTGTTTAACTTTTTCAGCTGTTCCCAATTTTTTTAATGTTAAATTATATTGTCTATGAATGTTCTTTGCTCCATCTCGTTTCAAAAAATTAAATAATTCCTTATATGTATCAAAGGTCTTTTTACCATAAATAAAAATTGTAATTGGTAATACTAATACAAAAAGAAATGCAAAGATCCATAAAAAAAACCATGGGAATCTCATAATAATCCCTAATCCTGCATCTTGTTTAATTTTCCTTGATGAACCAATAAGAATAACTCCTTGGAGATTTGGAATAATTTCACGATTAAGTAATTCTATAGTAAGTGCTCCTCCCAAGGAATGCCCACAAAGAACAAATGGTTCTTTTTTTGGAAAATTATTTTTCATTTTTTGTAAATGAGAATCGATATCAGTGCAGGAATCATCCCATTTTATAATTATTAGATTTTCTTTGCCAAATTTTTCTTCATAATCAGGATACTCTCTAGTTTTCCCTCCTAAACCTGTAGCCAAAATAAATATACTATCACAATTTAGCTTTTCATATTGTGTTTGTAATTCTTTTTGCATAGTTAGAACCCTTATTCCTGTGTTTCTCTTGATTTTAAATTTATCATATCGGTTAAAGGTATTGGTTCATTTTTTTCCTTTAATTCTTCAGTTCTTGAAATAGTTACTTTAGATAATTTGAGGGGTTCTTCTTGCTCTTTTTGATTTTGTTCTTCTATCTCAACTTCTAAATCAGTTGGTAATTGTCCTATGTGATTATTATTTATATCATTATTATTAGTAACATAAAGTGATCCGGCAAATAAATCAGGTTCATATTCCCTTCCACGCCAAGTTGTTTTCTTACTAATAACAAGTTCTAAAGCTGAATATCCTAAAAGTACACAAAACATAAACACCACTATAGGGAAGAAAACATAAGTAACCCATTGATGTGTACCTTTTCGATTCCAATAGAGAAAAATTGCTAATGCATCTAGAAAATATAAAATAGCAGCAACGAGAATAAATGCCCAATGAGTATAAAGAGCTGTTAAAACGATAGCTACTGGGGCCATTAATCCCCAAAGAAACCACATAAGCGCTCCAGTAATTCTTCTTGGTTGAGTTAATTTAGTTCCCGGAAATAAACATTTTTTCCAACCATTCCAGCATTGTTTTGGAGAATCCGGATACATTCGTGTAGAAATCAATTTTGAACCATCGATAAAATATAATCTACCTAATTTTGTTTTTACTCTACGTGATAATGCTAAATCTTCTACAATTGAACCTCTAAGATATTCATGACCACCAATTTCCTCATAGTCTTCACGTTTAAAAAGCATATATTGCCCGCTTGCTGTATGACTATTTTTCTTTCGAGGATCATTTACACTATTATTTCCACCATATGTTAAATATGAAGCAAAATAAAAAACTGGATTAATTGATTCCCACCATCTTTTGATTCTTTGAAATGGGAAAACTGAAAGTAATGCTGTGTTTCTTTCTAGAGCAATTTTTATAAAATGTTTCAATGAAAAAGGGGTATGTTTAGTATCTGCATCTACAAATAGTAGATACTCCCCTTTTGCTTCTTTATAGCCTATATGACACCCATAATTCTTACCAATCCATCCCTTTGGTAACCTTTTATCTACAATTATTTTATCAATCATATTTTTAGCAATTTCAACTGTTTTATCAGTTGATCCACCATCTGAAAGTATTATCTCATAATTTGAATATTCTAAATTTTTTAAAGACTGAATGCAATTAGCTATATTTTTTTCTTCATTATAGGTTGGAATTATAATGCTAACAAAAGGTTCCTCAAAATTATCATCAATAGGGGTTCTTTTTAATACTTTATCAGCTCTACTAGTGGATGCAATAAAATATAATAAACCAAATATAATGACAAATAGATATACACATCCACTTATAATTAGGAATAGATTCAATGGATCCAATATTTGATCTCCTGTAAATATTGTTTATTTTTTCATTTTTTGCTTAATTGCCTAACCTTTAAGTTAATTACTTAAGCATTGGATAATGGTCTATTTATAATTTTTCAGTCAAGATAGCTAATGATTAATTAATAAATTTTAGGTATTGAAGAACAATGATAATTAAATATACTATATATTATAATTTTTACAATTAGAGTTATAAATAAGTCATTTAAACAAGAATATAAAATTAGGAGAAGATTCTATGTTTTCCTTTGGATTAAATTCAAGAAAGTGGATTAAAGCTGCTCAAAAAACTGAGAAAGAGACTAAAAAATATGATAAAATTCTTTATAACACTTGGAATAGAATAATAAAAAATTTTGAACTGGATTTTAATTTCTTTTTAGAGAATAATGTTGATAAAATACCTTCATATGAAAAAACTTTAACCTATATGGAAATGTTAGCATTTACAAAGAAATTAGCAAATATACAAAATAGAATAACATGGGGATTCTATCATTCTGCTATGCTTGAACTACGTTTTATGCTTGATACAGCAATATTAGCATTTTATTTAGATCAACAATTACCAAATACTGAACAATCAGAGAAAATAAAATTAATGCAGAAACATAGGGGTGAATTGTGGGGTGCTAGGTTAAGAAGAAGAACATATATGTATGATAAAGCTTTTGGAGAAGAGGTTGAGAAGGTTATTTCTAGTATTAATAATTCAATTGATGAGTATATGATAGATAGAACAGCAGAAGATTGGAGTCAAAAAAATCTGCCATTTAGTGCAAAAGATTATTCTGAATGTGTTCATCATACTAAAAATGCAACTGCTCTTATTATAAAGCACTTTACAAAAGCTATTACAGAATTTACTTATAATGGTGAACTAATAATCACTCATAAAGATGAGACTCAAACAGAAACTCTACAGCTAGATTAGAATTTTAATTAAACTTTCAACTGGAAATTATTTGTATTTTTTTTATTTGTTTCATCTTTTACTCTTTAATTCATTAATTTTAAAAAGAAGCTTATATTATATCTTGATAAGGAAATCAACTTTAGGTGTTTTATAAATGAAATTTAAACAAATTATTTCAAAAGGGATTGCAGCTAATTCTTACTTTATCGCTGCTAATAATCAAGCAGTTGTTATTGATCCAAGAAGAGATGTTGATGTTTATCTTAATTTAGCTCAAGAATATAATGTTAAAATCACTACAATATTCGATACGCATAGAAATGAAGATTTTGTTAATGGTTCTCCTCAATTGGCATTTCATACAGAAGCTGATATTTATCATGGACAAAGATTGGATTTTAAATATGGCAAACCAGTTAAAGATGGTGATAAAATACCCGTTGATAATTTAATTTTTGAAATAATAGAAACACCAGGTCATTCGCCAGAAAGCATCTCTATAAAAATGTTTGAACAAGATAAAAAGAATCCCTTCATGGTTTTTACTGGAGATACTTTATTTGCCGGAGAAGTTGGCCGCATTGATTTTTATCGTGATGATGTAAAACAACAGAAAGCAGCTGAATGGTTATATGACAGTATTTTCAACAAGCTTTTGAAATTATCAGATGGAACAATTGTTGCTCCAGCTCATGGTGCTGGATCAATTTGTGGTGGAGGTATATCAGGTTTACCATTTTCATCAATAGGTTATGAAAAACAATCAAATCCAAGATTACAAATGTCAAAAAATGAGTTCATAAGCTTCAAATCAAAAGAGAAATTTGAAATTGCTCCAAATATGTCTGTTTTAGAAAAACTAAATTATGAAGGACCTCCAATTCTAACAAGTAATATTCAACCAAATGCTCTTACTGTTAATGAAGTAAAGAAATATATGAATAAAGATATTCAAATAGTTGATATACGTGAACCCGAAAGTTATGCGGGTGGTCATATACCAAATACAATTAATATTTGGAAAAATGGTCTTCCTAATTTTGCTCTATGGATGTTAGATTATAATAAACCAATTATATTAATAAAAAGTACTCATCAAGAATTAGAACAAGGAATTAGATATTTGATAAGACTAGGTTTTGATAATATAATTGGTTATTTACAAGGCTTTAGAAACTGGTACATGGCTGGTGAAGAATATGAGAAAACAAATGTTTGGTCTGTTCATGAACTAAAAAATAAACTTGCTGATAAAGATGTTTTCATATTAGATATAAGAACTAGCCACAGTGTGCAAGAAAATGGTCAGATTAAAGGTTCAAATCATATTTTTCTTGGAAATTTACCAGAGCGATTAACTGATATTCCGAAAGAGAAGATTATTTGTGTTTATTGTGATTCCGGATTTAAGACTTTTACAGGAGTAAGTTATCTATTAATGAATGGTTTTACGAAAGTTGTTGGTGTATATGGCAGCATGAGTGCATGGAAAAATGCTGGATATCCTATCGAAGGCTAAAATTCTAAATTCCAATCTTTAATTTTTTATCTTTTTTTTTCTGTTATTTTATTTAAACGAAACAGTAATATATGGAATATACAACCTATTAGTAGTATTCAATTAAAACGATGATTATTAGGAGGAATTTGTATTCCTAAAGAATTTAAAGCTGCATTGAACAAAAAATGCCCAGATGAATTTGCTCCATGCTCTTTCGCATTTAAGATAGGAGAAAATTTACAATCATTTAATGATGTTATACAAGTATTTACTAAACATGGGTATGCTATTGAAAACTTCGTAGATGATCATATGTGTGTTCTATCAAGAGAGAAAGATGGCATAAATGAAGCTGTTAAAATAATGAAAAATTCAATTGAAATAAAAGCATGGAAAAAATCATTATTAGAATTATGTGATGATTTAGCTGAATATTGTAAAAGCTATGATGAATAACGATATCAAGTAAAAATTAGAAAACAAATACTAATTTTGAATATAAAAGATTTTCTTATACAATAAAAACTAGTAAAAAGAGAGTTGAAAAAAAATGATTTCCTCTTTTGAAGAATTAGCAGAAGAACTAAAACCATCAACAAATAAATTAGTATTTCTAAGTGGTTTTTTTGATGAATTTGCTATTCATAATTTTTCTATGGATTATAATTTTCATTATTTAGATTTTGAACAATTTTTAATAGAAAATAAAATTGATTCAAAACACTTCAAAGTTTCTGATGCAAACAGAAGCACAAGTACAAGTATTAGCATTGATAAATGGACACAAGAGGTTGCTTATAAAGATCAAAAACACACGGTTGTAATTGATGGATTTTCACTTGAAAGGCTGCCTGATTTACTAACTAAGAATCTATTAATGCAAGAATTGCTCTATTTATCTAGAAACACTCATCGATTAAAAACAAATATTGTGTTTGCTATCTATACACAACATGGTCCATTAGAAGAGCAAATTTTACCTAAAATATTACAAAATAGCCTTGTTGTTAAATTATAGAATGATTTTTTCTAGATTTATCCATCAATGATTATATTTGGTTTGAGTCAAATGGAAATTGAAAAAATAAAAATAAAAAATTTTCAAGATAAAGTTTTCATTTGGTGGAAAATAAACAAAAGAGATTTACCTTGGAGAAAAACAACTAATCCGTATTATATAATGATTAGTGAAGTAATGTTGCAACAAACTCAAGTCACAAGAACAATTCAAAAATATTTAGAATTTATTGAACAATTTCCAACTTTAGAAAGTTTAGCTACTGCTTTACCAGCAGAAGTACTTAAAGTTTGGTCAGGGCTTGGGTACAACAGAAGGGCTTTATGGCTACAACAAGCTGCACAGCAAATTGTCAATAAAGGCAGTTTTCCAGAAACACCTGAAGAATTAGAAAAATTAAAAGGAATAGGACCATACACCGCAAGATCAATACTTATTTTCGCAATGAATAAAAATCTACCAACTGTAGATACAAATATAAGAAGAATTTTAATTGCTGAGGGTTTTGCAGATGAATCTACTCAAGAAAAAGAATTATTTCAAATTGCAGAAAAATTAGTACCAAAAGGAAAATCAAGAGATTGGCATAATGCTTTAATGGATTACGGTTCACAAGTTTTAACAGCATCAAAAACAGGCATAAAACCAGTAACAACACAAAAAATGTTCTTAAAATCTAATAGGTTTTATCGTGGAAAAATCGTAAAGATATTA
>JAEOUJ010000362.1 GCA_016839405.1 Candidatus Gerdarchaeota archaeon
CAGATGGTTGGGAAATTATTTATGGATTTGATCCATTAGTTGATGATTCTTCAATTGATCCAGACAGTGATTATCTTGATAATGTGAAAGAATTTCTTGAGGGCACTCTACCAATAGATGCTGACACGGATAAAGATCTCTTGCTTGATGGTTATGAGGTTAATGGCATATACAGTCCATCTAATCCCGGAGCAGATGTAAGTGGTTATGTTTATACTGATCCACTTCTACCGGATTCTGATGCAGATGGATATATAGATAGTGTAGAAATCTTTTCTGATTCTGATCCGAATGATGTTCTTAGTATTCCTGAACCTGAAACAATAACCATAACACCTTCACCAGAAATTATAACACTACCTCCTGAAACAATTACTGAAAATCAAACTTTTACTACAACAATTGAGGGTGGAATTGTTTTTGGTGTTACAGCTACAATAATAGGAATTGTCTTAACAATTTCTGTAATTATCTCTCGAAGATTAAAAAAGAAATAAAAAATTTCCAAAAAGAATTTTTCTTTTTTAATCTTTTATTCTTAATTAAACCTAATTCTTTTTTTAAATTCCTTCATGGTTTTTTCTCCATGCGAATGTGAGCTAAAACAATTATTAATTTAATTCACTTTAATTTGGATAAAGAATCAATCTTCTTCTTTTCTTTCTTCATCTTTTTCGAGTTTGCCAACCTCATGAAATTTTTGTGAGAGTTGAATTGTTCTATTTGAAGTATTTTTCCAATAGCTTCACTATTTCTATATGTCCGTTTTAGTAAGCAGCTTGTATTGCTGATTGAGTATAATCACCATAAATGTCTGATATTTCAACTTCAATGGTCGGATTAGCGTTATATTTCAAGAGTAGCTTAACAATTTCTATATAGCCATCATTTGCAGCAAAATAGATTGCTGTTCCACTGACAGCTGTTGTAATATTTACATCAGCACCTTTCTCTAGTAATAATTTTACAATAGGAATGAAACCATTCATACAAGCTTCCATTAATGCTGTCCAACCTAGATTACTAACTGCATTGATTTCTGCGCCATTATCAAGTAAGTATTCGATTATATCAAGATGATTTCTTCTTACAGCCCACCGTAAAACTGACAAACCACGTCCTTCCATAGCATTAACATTTGCTCCTGATTCAAGTGCCTTTTTGATAGCATCCAAATCCCCATTGTAAACTGCTTCGAACAATTTTGTATCTTTTTTGTCACAGCTATCAATTGATGGTTTCACCAATTCAATTCTTTTCTTTCGTATCATATCAGCTATGAATGGATATCTTCCTGACATATTCACCATACTACTGATATCACTCAAGATCCTGTCTGTGTATGGCCCTCCCTTATCTAATAGTAATTTTACAGCTTCAATTTGACCATCTCGAGCAGCTAGGTGTAAAGGTGTGAAATCAGCCATTTCCATTTGTGTTGAATTAGCACCGTTATCTAAAAGAAATGAAATAATCCCTAGATATCCTTTACTTGCAGCAATATGTAAAGCAGTACCCTCCCATTGACTTGCTTCATTGATTTTCGCACCGAGTTCAAGAGCTTTTTTAATTCCTGCAAGATCATCATTTCTTGCTGCTTCAAAAAGCAATTCATTGACTTTCTTTGCCATAAATTATCAATTAGATAGTAAATTAATAATTTATTTGTTGTAGATGTATTCTATATTTTCTTCAAGAAAATAATAAAATTGTCTTACTTTCTTATTGAATGCATTTTAATTGCTAATTGTAATTTGTTAATTTGGAAATAATAAAAAGAAGGTTTAAACGATTTGAGTTCATTTAAAACTGCTTATATTGGCAGCAAAATTTTGTTGTTTTTATTCGGTATTCCAATGTTGATTTGGGGCATTCTTGTTATAATTTTAAAATTAACAATTGGCAGAGATTATTTAATTACTTTGAGCATTGGAATTATTGGTTTTATATTTGTAGCTGCAGGTACTGCTAGTATTCTTGCACTACGATTGAATCGTGCAAAAATTCTTGGAGCACTAAAATCATATGAACGAGTCAATTTAGATCAATTATCTTCTGAGTTAAAACTCTCTAAAAATAAAACAAAAAAAGCGATTGTCCATTTACGTGCCGAAGGGAGACTTAAAGCTTCTTTCGAACCTATAACTGGTGATGTATTAATTTTAGAAGTAGATGGTGAACCTCCATTTGCTATAGTACCAATGTCTTCCTCTGGTTTACCTGAGCATGAAGAAAAATTCAAGGATAAACGAATACCAAAAGATCTTAAATACTGTTCCTATTGCGGTTCTATTGTTAAATCTGAAGACCAATTTTGCAATAATTGTGGTTCTTATTTGAGTTAAGATTTATTCCTATTCATTTTTTCTTATATTTTGCATTGACCTTCAGCTTTTAGCTCTTTAGGTGCTCCATCAGGGAATTCTCTTTGGTCGTATTTTATCATCATACCACTAATTACAATCATAGAAACTATGTAAATAACCATTAGTGAATAATTTGCTATATAGAATACAATTCCTTCTTCTATGAAATGATAAATAAAATAAGTGGTTATATTCCAAATTGAGTGTAATAATATTGCATATAGAAATCCTGGATATCTTTTTTTTCCCTTTAATAATTTCCAAGCACAATAAGTTCCTATCAATCCGGTAAAAAATGCATGTGTTCCTGGTATTCTTATTGTTCTGATTATTGCTATCCTTAGTCCTTCTAACCATTCTGTAGATAAAATTGCATATACTATTGCATCAACTACTCCTGCACCTGTACCTATCATTGCTCCATAAAAGAATCCATCATATAACCCATCTACTTCTGTAATTAAACAAAAACATCTTGAATAGAAAAAAAAGTATTTTAATGATTCTGCTATAATTACTTGCACTAATACCGCTCCTATCATCACTAAAATTATTGCCCATTCTTTTTCTAATAGTACTATTATCCTATCAATTCCAACAAACATTGGTATTGTTATTGCTATTATTAATGATCCTGCAATTAATCCCCATAGAAATGTCGAGAAAACTAATTTTTTTGGTTCTTTTTCCAGATCTCTTTTGTAGAACATAAAAACTGTAAAAAATCCCCCTAGCAATGGCACTGTTATTGTCATAATAGCCAATATTGTATCCATTGCAGAAACCATTAAATTCACATTCATTTTCATTATTTTTAAGCAGTTTTAATTTTTCCTTATCTGCATTTTGTTTTTCTCTATTCACATTTTATTAAATTCATAAAAAGATTTCAGAACACAAATTCTTAGTTGAGGAGCTAAAGCAAGTAGTAAACAAATTATCTACTTGATCATATGAAATAGATTTTCAATCTATTTCATTTTTTTTATTAATCAAATGAATTATTTTTACTATAATAGTTATAAAAACTAATTTTGAGTAGATCAAGATAATGATCCAAAAATCGTTTAGCTTTACCTCTATTAGCTTCAGTTTCAATTTTTGTATATGCCTGAGTTATCGGTTCAAGTTGTGGCATTTTGATTTCTTCAAGATTTTTTCCATCTGCAATAGCTGTTTCAAAATGTTCTTTTAATGCTGAAAAAAATCTTATTTGTGATTCGAGATATTCACGAGGTTTATACATCAAATCACCATGACCGGGAACAATTATTTTTAAATCCATTTTCAAAAATTTATTAAAGGCAGTTAAATACTCTTCAGGATTCCCTGTCATTTTTGGTTTGTTTCTGTAAAGACTCATAAATGGCAAACCAAAATTTCCAGAACCAATAAAAAAGAGATCTCCACCAAATAGAACTTTTTCATAAGGAAAATATGCTATACTTGATCCTATTGTATGTCCTCCTACTTTTATAAACTCCACTTTAAGATCGTTTTCTTCTAGTACTAATTTTTCTTCAAATGTCTTTACATTGTATTTACTGAATCTTACACTTGTTGGCATATTCACTTTAGTTTTTTCACTGAAAAGCAGAATATTATCTTTGAATGCTTCCATTCCACATCTATGATCTGAATGTGAGTGGGTTAAAAACAAATTTTTAATAGGTATATCAAAATATGTTTCAAGTGCTTGATGGAAAAGCGAGCCAATTTTTAGTGAATTACCACAATCTATAGCAATAGAATATTTTTCTAGTGAAATTGCTCCAATAACTGATGATCGTGTTTTCTTTTGAAGTTTTGTATCAACAACAACATGTTCAGTAATTGATTCAAGCTTAATCAAGATTATCCCCATTAGTTTTAGCTTAATAATTTGTATATTAAGTTTAATTTGATAAATACTTTTATTGCAATTTTGTATATTTGAAATAATAAAAAGAGAAAAAATGAATCATCATTCATGACCTAAATAAATACAGAAAGTAGAAATTTCTATGGTTTAATAACAGTTCTGAAATCTGCCTTAAAATCCTTAAGCTTTTGATGAATTTCATTAATGACTTTGGCTTCAAGTGGAACTATATTAGTTACAACTTGACTCAAATCTAATTTTCCTTGATCTGCTAAATCTAATAGAAAAGGAAGTTCAGATAATAAATGATCAGAAACACCGATTATTTCTTTTTCTTTACCTATTGCTTCATATGAGTTAACCTCAAAAGGTTCTAATGTGATTCCAACCAATCCTAACCGACCAAATCGAGCCAAAGATTTCACTCCTTGTTCTAACGTTAATTTTAATCCAATTAATTCCAAGGCAACATCTACACCAACACCATTTGTTAGCTCCATTATTTTTTCTACAGGATCATTATCTTTAGCATTTATTGGTATAGCACCCATTTTCTTTGCTAACTGTAATTTTGTAGGATCAATATCCACTGCGTATATCTCTCGAGCACCAAATGCTTTTGCTAATTGAAAAGCAGATACTCCTAATCCACCAAAACCAAAAATAGCTATTGTTTCTCCTGGCTGGAATCGTGTTTTCTTAATTGCATGAAATGATGTAGCTGTAGAACACATCATTACAGCTGCATGTTCAAAAAGAACTGAATCTGGTAGTTTGTAAATGCCTCGAGTAGGTACAGCAATAAATTCTGCATATCCGCCATCAATATTTTTACCAATCATTTTTCCTTCTGTGCAAAATTGTTCTGATCCTTTAACACAAAAATAACAATTGCCACACGTAACCATATAATTAACACAAACACGATCTCCAACTTTGAATTTAGTAACATTTGGACCTAGTTTTTCAATTACTCCAGCAACCTCATGTCCTAGAGTAATTGGTAAATAATTAACCGAGGAAACTCCATCTCGATAATGAACATCAGAATGACAAATACCGGCAGCTTTTATTTTAACTAATACTTCATCAGCTTTGGGTTCTGGAGTTGGTATTTCTCTATTTTCTAAATCTTTATCAATTTCGACTAATTGTACTGCTTTCATACTCCGTATTACTGTTTTCCCAGTTTAAAACTATTTTTTAATATTGAGTAAAACCAACCAGCAAAACTTCTGTTAGTTAAAATAATTAGTAATACTTTGTTTAATTAGAGAATGTTTCAAAGGGTGAATTTTTATATCATTGGAAGTCATCAATTTATCGACAAAAAATTGAAGAATGAATAGAATTAATATATATATCTTAATTGGTGTTAAAATTGAATTGTAAAAAGGAATTATCTATTTTTATATCTATTTTGATTGTAGCTTCAATAGTAACGATGGTTGACTCAAATAATTCTGATAACAATAAAGATCTGGAATTCACAGCACAAGCTATGTCTGTAGGTGAAATATGGCGATTTAGAACAGGTAATAAAATAGGAAAATCTTCGCCAAATTTTATTGATTTAGATTCTGATGGTTTTTATGAAATATTAATCGGTTCATATGATAATTACTTGTATTGTCTAAGTCATACTGGCGAACTCGAATGGCGATTTCTAGCAGACGGTTATGTTCGGTCTTCTCCAACCTTTGCAGATCTTGATGGTGATGGGTCTTTTGAAGTGCTTTTTGCTTCAAATGGATACAAGTTATATTGTTTAAGTCATGAAGGTGTAGAAGAATGGAATTATACAATTGCTGATAATTTGTTACAATCGTCACCTTCAGTAGGTGATTTAGACGGAGATGGAACACTAGAGATATTGGTGGGTGCATCGAGTGACTATCTCTATTGTTTTGATCATACAGGTGCAATTGAATGGAGTTACATAACCAACAATACGGGTCTTTCATCCACTCCCGCTCTAGGAGATCTTGATTCAGATGGTACACTTGAGGTATTAATTGGATCATATTCAGCCGGAGCAGATTACCTTCATTGTGTCAATCATACTGGTGGGTTGGAATGGCAATATCCTATCAGCATAGGAACTATTGGCACTTCTCCAGTAATTGCTGATGTAAATAATGATTCAATAGTGGAAGTAATAATAGCTTGTGATGATGGTATTCTTTACTGTGTTAATCAAACTGGAGGTACTGTGTGGACTAGGGTAATAAATGCCGGTATATGGATTGAATCTTCACCTGCAATTGCAGATGTCACTGGTGATGGTAAACCTGAAGTGTTTATTGGTGACGTTAGTGGCTCGTTTCATTGTATTAATTCTAGTCAAGGAGATTCTTTGTGGAGTTTTGTCACCAGTGGATTTGGTTCATCTGCTTCTGTTGCAGATTTAGATGGAGATGGAACAAATGAGATATTGGTAGGTTCTAGAGATGATTCTCTCTATTGTTTAAGCCATACTGGAGGACTTGAATGGAGCTTTGCTACTAGTGGCAATATTGATTCTTCACCTACAGTAGTCGACTTGAATAATGATGGAATTCTAGAAGTAGTCATTGGATCAGATGATAATAATATTTATTGTCTAAAACTTTATGGTCCTTCAAGTTCTGGAAGCGCTTCGTGGTATAGATTCCAAGGCTCTGTTTTTCAAACTGGTTGGATGGATTCGGATAGTGATTTATTAGATGATTTAACTGAGAATTATACTAGAACTTCAATATATGATGCTGATTTTGACTCAGATAATTTAATCGATGGTCAAGAAGTGTTGTTATATAGAACGAATCCACGGGATAGTGACTCTGATAATGATTTTCTTTCAGATGGTGACGAGATTTTCATCTATAATACAAACCCAATTAATAATGATACAGATACAGATGGACTCAATGATTATGATGAAATTAATGTTCATAATACGGATCCTTTGATTCCTGATACAGACAATGATGGCTATAGTGATAAAATAGAAATTGATTTTGGTACAGATCCACTCAATTCCACTGATTATCCTTATATGACAACAACTGTGGCAGGTGGGATATCATTTAACATCACTGTTACTACTATTGGTTCTGTTCTTGTAGTAGCAGTATTTATCAGAAGAAAATTCAGAAGGAAATAGTGATTTCTCTTTCTAATTTTTTCTTTTTTTCTTCAAAAAAATTTAAATTTTTTTTATCATTATCAATAAGAAGGGTGTTATTTTGTCTGAATTAGATGAAGCTACTCCACAATCAATTAATAAAATTCCTACAACAATGAATCATAATTATGTCATTGGAGCAATTTGCTTTCTTGTATGTTGGTTATTCATAATTTTTTTACCTATGGGTGCACCACTTTGTTATGATGAGGTTGGACTTGGATGCTTTCTACCTATGGCTTTAGTATTCTGTTTTGGTTCTATTATACTTGGTATCATTATTGGTTATTGTACAAATGATAAAAGAAAAATGACTATTTTTGCTTCTTTTTCAGCTGCAATCACATTAATTGTTTTATCAATTGAGGTTTTTGGAGTTTATCTTATGATGTTGGGAGATATCTTAACTTGGGAGATTGGTATTTTTGTTTTAGGAGTTTTAGGTACTAGTGGAAATATCATTTTAACATCTCATATTACTTTAAAGATTAGAAAAAAAAAGGAAGCATAAATTAGCTTCTAAGTTTGATTTTCTTTTTATAGAATTTATAAACCATTGATATTACAATTAATGGTGGAAAAATATATGCCCATCCAATTGAAATGAAACCAGGTGGTTCAGATTTGAAATAAAGCGTTGGTAGATTATACCCAGCAGCTTCTATATGTTGTCGCCAATTAATTGAATAGCTTAAACCTAAAATATTTCCACTGTAATTCATGTCCACTTTAAAACCCATTAAATTACCTTGATTTTGGTTATAAGCTAATTTCAAATAAAATTCCCCTTGGAAATTAGTTCCTAATGTCTCATTGTAGTATCTAATATTATTTACCCAATCAAAAATTGCTATTGTAGATGAATTATCAAAATGAGCTTCAACTTGGCTAACAGTTATTCTAGGATCATCAAATATTGATGAAATATATGTTACGTTTGTAAATTGAACAAAGACATCACCAAAAGATACAGGATCAACAAAAAACAATTCAAACAAGTTAGGACCCATTTCTATTTCTGTTTGATTCCATGGCAAAGGTGTTAATTGAGCTCTTAAATTTGGGAACATCATAACAAATACCCATGCAATTATATCTGATGAATAATCATAAGCTTCATCTGTTTTATCACTAACAGTTATGGTATAATAGACACTTGTATTACTCGGAGTTATTACCTCAATGCTAATCGGTGTACTTATGGGATAAGAAGTATCACGAAAAACAAAACCATTTCCTGAGCCTGAATAAGTCTCTTGTGTTATATCCCAATAGGATTCTATAACATCATAATCAAATGTTGCTCCAATTGTTAGGTTAAAATCTCCTTTAGCTTGTAAACCATTTAATACTAATAAAATTGCTAAAAATGGTAATATAATTTTCAAATATTTTTTCAAATATTATCCCCCAATTAATATTCTATAATAACAAGAAAAGCTATTATCTATAATAATTATTTCTTTTAATCAAAGTTCTGTACCAATTAAATTCTTTAAATTGATATGTTATTTTCCTTCTAGATTTTTCATTAAATTAATATTCCTTTTATTATAATTGAGGTAATCTATCACCAAGTTCATAATAATTAAAGTCTCCCCCTGTAGCCCAGATTATTGGTTTTACTTTCCTCATATCTAATTTGCCTTCTTCAAGACAATTTTCATTAACATAGGATTTTATTACTTTACCAATTATTCCGTGATTTTGATCATAATCCAATATTTCACTTACTTCACATTCGATAGTTATTGGACATTGTTTAATCATTGGGGCAGTTTTTAGTTCTCCATAAAAAACATCAAAAAGTGTACTTTTATCAAAATCTCTACCTGATTTTGAACCACAAATATTAGTTTCTTTTAATAAATCAATTGAAGGTAAGTTTACACTAAATGTTTTATTTTCGAGTATTCCTAAACTAGTATGTCTTTTCTTGTATAAGCTAAAAAAGATGTGTTTACCAAAATTAAATGGACAACTATAACCTATAACAAGAAAATTTGGTCTTTTTTTAACCAATGCACCCACTAAAACTATTGGTAGTGGGCTAAGTAAATTTTTATCTAATACGATTTTTTCCATAATTATTCACATTATTTCTAATCTTATATTCCAAAAACATCAATATATGAATTTTTTTTCATATAAATTATTTCTCATTAATAAGGAAAAAACACTGAAACTATTTTTCATCTATAATTCTTTGATAGAGTGCTTTAATGTTACTTTTCCACCAACTATCATCTTTCCAATTAGATTTACCATAATATTTCTTTAATCTTTCATCTTTCAATAAGTCATCTGGATTAACATTTTTTTCCTTCAATTCATTTAGTACATTTAAAGTAGTTTCAATAAATAAGCTAGCATCTTTTACATAATCGAAATCAATTGGGTAACCATGTCCTGGGATAACTGTTTTTACAGATAATTCAACCCATTTTTTATATGTAGTCAACCAATTTTCATAACTCTCTGGCAAACCGCCAAATAAAGGTACTAATGAATGATAAAATTCATCACCTGTTATAAGAACTTCTTCAGATGGAATATAAATAAAAGCAGAATCTAGTGAATGACCTCCAGAAGGTTTAACAATTATTTTTTCTTTTTCATCTCCTATAATTAATTCATCATTGAATCCAATTATAGGTGCTTTTATTTTTACATCAGTAAATTTAGCAATTTCATTTACTTCTTGTTCTTTAATTCCCATATATTTGAAAAATTCCATATTTTGAAGAAACTGCTTTGAAATCTCCTTTAATCCCACATCAGTAAAATCAGTGTCTAGTTTTTCTTCTATAATTTTCTTACAAGCTGTTGTAGCAATTATTGGTATATCAAAAAAAGATTTCATGCCAAAGATATGATCCGAATGGTGATGTGTTAAAATCAAGAAGATAGTTTTTTTCTTGAATTTTTTTTCCATATCTTGTTTAAATTTTCTTACTTCATTTACTAATGTTCCTGCATCAACAAAGATAAGTCCTTCATCAAAATTAATACAAGTAACATTTCCACATAGATTTGATGGTTTTATTGTTACTATATTTTTTGATACATTAAAAGCTTCCAAATTTTTTGACACCTCTTTTTTATTTATTTCATTTTATTATTGATGGTAATAGATCCTCAGGGATATAAATTGCTATTTTACACTCTAAAGCACCATCTAAAGCTGTTGTTACAGGAATAGCTTTTACAGATCGCTCAAAAATTTGATCCCAATAAATTTTATACCAACCAGCACTGCAATGACAGAAATGTTTTGAAATTTCTTTCTCGGTTCCATCTTTTAATGCACCACGTATCCATGGGCAATAACAAAGATAATATCTTTTCATTTTGTCATCTTCTGCATTGAGATATTTCTTTATTTGATAAGGATGTTTGCATATGTAAATGATGTTTCCTTCTCTTATTCCTTCAAACATTTGATTACTTTTAACAAAATCAATTACTTCATCATCAATTGCTTGAGCAAATTCTAAAGTGCCTTCATCTCGATGTTTCTCGAGTCTTTGTATTAATTCTTGGTGTTTCATTTTCAGAAAACCATCAATACCTAACTCCTTAATCCTCTTCTTATCCCCTTCAATATCTCCATCAGGTCCGCCATGAAGACATGGTGATAAAAGGTTTATTATTTTTTCATCACCAAGTTTCTTTTCTGCTCTTTTCAAAATTTCCTTAGTAAAAGCAGGTTTCTTTTCTGGATGAACACCTAATGGAGGAATTTTCAAATCTTTAAAAATCTCATCTCTAATTGCTTCACCGTGATATTCAGCAATTCTAGTAAAAAGAGTATCCATAGCCACATACGATTCAGCAATATCAATTGCTTCAGTAATAAAATCATTTTTCTTGATAAATTTAGCATAACTAATTAAAGCTTGAAGGAAATCTAACACTAATTTTTCATCAACTTTTACTAAATGTTCTGTAAATTCAACTAATTTTTTAGGGTTTACATTATCGATAGTGAGATTCTCTTTTGTAAGGAATTTTTGGTAATCTCTTAATCTCAATAAATAACTTTCAATTTTTTCTTCGTTTGTCCCATTCATTCTTAAATGATCTTGAAATTCGTTTTCTTGCATAGAAACACCCAAATAATAACTATTTTTATCATTAGCAGATGTTTTAAAATAAATAATCATAAATCTGGATTTTTTATTTCATAATAAATCTCATTTCTTAATAGCTAATAATGAAAAGACTAAAGGTAATTGTATTTCCGGATGATCATATCTCCAATATCCATCTTCAGATTTCTTTAAAAATGAAAAACGTGGAAATGGTGCTTCAGAATATTCATTAAGAAATTGTATTTCTAATCCAACATTAATAAGTGAATTAATTACATCTGATAAACTATGAGCCCATTCATGACCTTTTTGTTCTTCAAATTTCTTCTTATCATCTGCATAAGATCCATCTACTGTATAACTAATTGGATTTGGATCATGGAAATAATTATTCTTCAGAACGAAATCATCTTCAGCATCCCAGTCAAATACCCAAATAAAACGATGGAATTCTGCAATGTAGAAAATCCCTCCTGGATTTAAGAAATGAGCAATAACCTCTGCCCAGCGTTTTATATCATTTAACCAACATAGAACTCCATAGGATGTGAAAATAATATCAAATTTCTTATTAAGAACATCAGGTAGTTTGTAAATATTTGACTGTATAAAATTGGCATTAATGTTAGCTTTTTCAGCTAATTGCTTTGCTAGTTTTATAGATTCACCAGAAATATCTACTCCAGTAACTTCTGCTCCTTCTCGAGCCCATGATAGACTATCAAGTCCAAAATGGCACTGAAGATGTAATAATGATTTTCCTTTAACATATTTCCCAAGTTCTTCAAGCTCAATTGAATTAAGAGCTGTTTTTCCTTTTAGAAATTCTTCAGTTTGATACATATCTGATTCAAAATTTACTTTTGTGTTTTCATCCCACATTTTCCGGATGTCTTCATAAAAATTTTCTGATTCCTTCATAAGCAATTTCAAAAAAAAATTATATCTATATTCTTTACTATAAAACTTAGTTAATTTCTTTGCTATAACACTTCTCTTAATAAGCTAGCATTTTCCTTTAATAAAATTTGAAAATTTTACTATAAATTAACCAGCCTTTATCATCTTTTAACAGATTTAAATACTGTATTTCACTAAATTTTCTTTCAACTACTCTATATTTGACATTAACCTTAACAATTGCACAATTCATAAAAAGATCTATAGAGATAATATCAAAACTAATATCCCATTTACTCATATCATCATTAATTTGTTTTTTATAGTATTCCTCAAATTCTTGCCAGCCTTCCATACCAAGGAATTTTTCTGTTGAGATGATTTTAGCATCCTTATGCCATGTTGATAATATTTTTTCAGCATTGATTTCTTTATTGCCCTCAAAATATCTATCAAGTAATTCAGTTATTTCCTTAATTTCCTGTACACTCATTTTTATCCCCCAATTAATTCTTGTATTATCTCATCAATTATTTGATTAAATGTTTTAGGATCTTCTATATTAACTAGATGACCAACATTTTCAATAAATCTTGCTTGACTTTGTTCTTTCATGACAGGTTCAATTGCTTTGTATCCTGCTTGTAGTACGTATTTAATTGGGCACTTAACTTGGTTTATTATCTCATGATAATCATGTGGTAACATAATTCGAACAATTTCTCTTAATATATCAGGATTATTAACTTCGTAACCAGCGATTGAAATAACCCGCTCTTTTACATCTTGAGATACTCTATCACCTAGCATATTCCGCAACAAATTATCATAATATGCTTTATAATTGCCTTCATAATCTTTCATTACTTCAGCAATTTCTTTTTCAGTAGCTTTTTTTCCATAATAAACAGAATGAGGTATTAATGATTCTACTGATATTATCCCTAGTACTTTTTCATTCAATAAAATTGTTGCTTCAAGAGCAATAGCTCCCCCCATACCGTGACCCAAGATTATTATTTTATCTAATTGTTCCTTATCAATTACAGCTTTAACATCTTGTCCTAATGAAGGGTAAGTATATTTCTCTCTATTTCTACTGGACTTCCCAACTCCCGCTACCTCAATCATTACTAATTTATATTTCGTACTCAAAGGTATTTGATACTTCCAATAATCACTAGTCACACCACAGCTACCAAGTAAAACTAACGGGATACCTTTACCTTTAATTTCATAAAAAATATCAACATCATCAAAGGATTTTACTTTTGGCATGTTTTAATTCACCTAATCTTTCTTTACTTTTTACCACCGTTAAGAATCAAATGATAATCTTCATTCGTTTCCTTGAAAAATTTATTAATAACGCTTCTTTTCTTGAATTAAATTTCATTCAATCCTATTAATAGGAATATTCCTATCTATAGGAAATTATCTTCTTATATTTTAAATATTTATGTAAAAAACTGGAAGATAAATTGAATATTACAAAATATCAATTTATCAATGAATAGCTTGAGCAAAACCTTACTAGTTGCTCATTTTTCGATTATATATCCAAATCCATCGCGTTTTATTTTACCATCTAGAAGTTCAATAACTCTTGAGCCATCTTTAATTATGTTAATATCATGTGTAGCAATTAAAAATGTTAAACCCAATTGCTCATGTAAATCAAATAATTGAGACATGACATTTTTTGCTAATTCAGCATCCATATTTGCTGTTGGCTCATCTAAAACAAGAATTTCAGGGTTATCAAAATTAGCTATTGCTAGTGATGCTCTTTGTAATTCTCCTCCGGATATTTCTAATGGGAATGAATCTTTTCGATGATCAATTTCAAACATAGAAAAAATTTGATTCATTTTTTCAGAAGGATATTTATTTAAATTGATAAAATTCCCTTCAAGGATTTCTTTTAAAAACATATTTTTCCTTATAGTGATTGTTGGGTGAAGGTCTCCTTGTTGTGAAACAATTCCAAAATTTCTTCTTCGAAATCTAGCTCTTTGTGCATCATTCATTTTATCCAATCTTTCATTATTTACAAGAATTTCCCCATTACTGCATGCTTCTAAACCTGTTATTAGTTTTATTAAAGTTGTTTTACCTGAACCACTTGGTCCAATGATAAATACTAATTCTCCTTTCTTTATTTCCATGTTGATATCTGATACTGCAATTACCTCAGAAATTTTTTGGTTATATATTTTTGAAACATCGACGAAATTAATTTCTGATTCTTTATCAGCAAAATAATTATTAGACAGCGGTTGAATATCAAGTCTCTTTTGTTTTGCAATTTTAATAACATCCATTTTCTTAGGTTGTAAATCGTTTGGATGTTTTAATTCTACTTTTGAATCTTCACTTACAATAAATTTGATATCTGTTCCTAATTGAAGTGCTTTGTAAATATCCGTTGGTATTCTAACACTATTTGTTGAGTCAATATGACTATAGAATTCCAAAGGATATTCATGCGTTTTATGGATTTGCCCATCAATTACTCGAACTAATGCACTTACTCTTCCATCTTTAATTTCACAAGTTTTATCAACTCCTTCTTGGAATCTTGGATCATGCGTGACTACAAGTACAGTAACACCAAAATCTCGAGTAATTTGTTTAAGAAGGATCTTCACTCGTTCAGTATTTATACTGTCTAATTGTCCTGTTGGTTCATCTGCCAATAATATTGGAACATTTTTTGCTAAAGCACTTGCTATTGCTGCTCTAATCATTTCTCCTCCAGAAAGATATCTTATACGCCTATTTTCTAGATGATCAATTCCTAAGCTTTCCAGTATTGCTTTGATTCTTTTCTTATTTTCTGTATGATTTTTGGAAGAGATACTAGATGAAAAAATCATATTATCACTTATTGTACCTGAAAGGAAAAGTGTGCGCTCAGGAAATTGATGAACTATTCCAACATTTTTCAATCTATATTTTAATAATTCTCTAGCATTCATTACCTCGAGGTGAGAATCACCAATAATTACTTCTCCACTAGAAACTGATTCAATTCCAGCAAGGATTCTTATAAGAGTTGATTTTCCTGAACCACTTGGTCCAATTATTGAAATCAATTCACCCTTTTCTATGTTCATATCAATTCCACGTAGTGCTGCAACTCTAGTGTTTGTTTCTTCATCAGAGTAGATCTTAATAACATCATTACATTCTATCATTTTCTTTTTTACTCCTGTTTTCCTGGTTTATATTTGTATAATTTAGGAATTAATGCTATAATCCATCCAAATGTCGAAATCAAGATTCCAGCAATAACAATTAATGTTAATAACCAAATTGGAAGGTATGATTGGAAAAAGATGTAATTTTCATTCAATCCAAGATAATATATTATTAAGTATTTAATTAATGGTAATGAAATGGCTAATGCTATTATTATTGGCAGTAAATTAACAAAGAATAATTCCAATGTAAACATACCAAGAATTTGTCTTTTAACTGCTCCCAATCTGTATAATGATTCGATAGTTCTCATTCTATCCTCTAAAATTTTATTTCCTGTAAAATAACCAACAAAAACGAGCGTGAATATTGACAAAAATAGATAGAAAAAAAGATTGCCTTTTTGAAAAACATCTATTTCTGAATAATATGTGTTATAATAATCTTCAAAGGTAGTCGCATATAAATTCTGATCTAGCAATTTTCGTTGTATTATCGGAATTGAACTTTCATTGACAGCTTTTATTAATTTGTAAGTCTTAGCATACATTTGAGATGTTACATCTAAAGTTCCAATAAATTCAGTGATTGTTTGTTTGCTTCCAACTATAGAACAAATTTCAATATTTTGGAATAAGGTTTTTTTGGCCAATTGAGTTAAAGGAAAGAAATTGAATGAATTTACAAAATTAAGAGTTATAATATTATAGTATGAGAATCTTTCTGTATCAAAACTTCCGACTATAGTTAAATTATTGTCTTCGGCAAATTTTTTGTCAGTCAAAATTTTGGAATCTGTCTTTAAAGCTAATAAATCCTCTACTGTATTTTCTAGTAAATCAAAATCAATTGTTGCTATGAAATAATCCAGATTTTTTATTGATAGAATATTAATCTCAAAGGGTTTTGGATAATAGTGACCATAATTAGGATTTCTTATATTATAGGATACCACTTCTGTATAATTAACGATTTCAGTTATATTTTCTAAAATAATATCCATTTCATCAAATGGATCTTCCCAATCTTCTATAATTAAATTTGATAATCCCATAGCTAGCTTTGCTTCCATTTCAACATGTTTTGGCATAGATATAATTGTGCTAATGCCAGGTATTATAATTAAACCAAATATTAATGAACCTAACATTGTGATTTGATAGATTTTCTTACTATCAGAGATATGTTTTAAAGATAAAGAAAATGTATTCAGGTTATTTTTCCAAACCCATTTACCAATTAATGACCAAATAAATGTTAATAATCTTGATATTAACAGGAAAACAAATGTTATTACTAAAGCAAGACTACAAGTAATCATTAACCAGAAAAGTGTATGATAACTAAATGTATTCAATAAATGTACTTTAGATCCATAATAATAATACAGAATAAATAAAACAACTGAAACTAGAACAAAACATAAAGAAGTAAGAATCAATCTAAATTCATTTGTTGAGAATAATCTTTTTAATAAGCGGCGCTTTTTCTTAAATTCCTCATGTTCAACCTTAGCTGTTTTTTTAGCAATGGAATTTTGTATATAGAAACTTAGAACAAGAAATCCAATTAAGAAAATCATTATTGAAATTAGAAACAATGGATCTCGTATAAAATAGGAATAATAAGTAGTAGAAATAGATTCAATATTTCTTGAAATTAAATAACCAGTTAATAATCCAATTGCAATTCCCCCTATGAAACTAATACATGTAAAAATTAGATTTTCAAGGAAAATAAATAGCCTCATAGTATTATAACTTAAACCATATAATTTCATTTTCCTGAAATTTGCTGCTAATTCTCTTGAACCTATAGTTAAAGCAATACTACTAAATAATCCAAGTATAAAGAAAAGTGGAGCATTAATACCAATAATTCTAGAAAATTGATCAATCCAAGAATTACTATATTCTATTAAAAATGGTTTTAGGTCAGATCCTAATGCAACGTAATTAGAGACTATAGAAGAATATCTTAAAAATTCATCAGATGGAAAAGCTCTTGCATAATCTCTTAGTTTATTTAAATTCATGTTTGAAAGATCATATTGAGCATCAACAAGGTAAGTAAATATACCTTCATAATTAAAAATTCGATTCATTATTTCAAAAAAGCTTGTATAATTAGTTAAGAAAAGCGCTTTCGCAAAATAATCTTCAAAATAATCGCTTTGAATCATAAATTCCCAATCAAAAAGATCTGCTGATACACTATTGTTTTGTAAAATCCGTTCTATATTCTCACCAATAATACCAACAATGACATAATTTCTATTTGGTGCAGAAAGTGATTGACGATCATATAAATTTATTGTATCATTGATTGAGTATTCTACTATATCATTCTGATAAAATAACAATTCTGATTCATTTAATGGCATTCTTCCTTCTACTAAACAATTTGAGAGATTAGCATATACGTCATAATCAATTCCCATTATTTCACAAAAATCCCAAGGTATAAATGGCATTCCTGTATAATCAAAAAATTGCGCACTCATTGCTGATGAAAATTTCTCAACATATAAATCGGGAAATAATGCTTCAATTTTTTTAACAAAATCAGATGTGAAATCATTAACACTTTTTGTTGTAAGATTCAAACTCCCAGAATATTCTATGTTGGATTTAGCACTAATAATATCATTATTAAACCAATTTACTTCTTTTTCGCTTACTATAAAATCATTATACCGATATTTGTAAATGACCATACAAATGCTAGTAATAGATAAGAAAATTATTACCCCAGCAAAAATTGAAAGAACTATACGATATTTTCCTGTTTTAAGGAAAATCTGGAATAATTTCATTCTAGAAGTTTCAAATTTTTCTTGTGAATAATCCTTTGCCAAATCCCATCAATCTCAAAATTTTGAGAAAGATACTCCC
>JAEOUJ010000363.1 GCA_016839405.1 Candidatus Gerdarchaeota archaeon
AGTAGGAAATATTTTGTTTCTTCAAATTTCCCAACATATCCCTGTTCAACTAATTCATTTATTAAAACAGGAATATCAAATTCTTCAGCTGGAGCAATTAAATCTTCAAGTTCTTGAAGTGTTCGAGCCACTTCTGGTTTGGTAATGCCATTTGAAAACATTACATGACAAACATGAAACAATTTATTAGTTTGCGACATTGAATCACAGAAGATTGTTTATTTTCGAATAATAAAAAACTTTTCACATTAAATAAAACACGAAAAGTTTAATCATCTTATTATTGGCTCCTCGAATTCCTCTGTTTGCACAATTTCAATTTCGATATCTTCAGCAGAAACACGACCTGAAAAGATAACTGAATATTGGTTGTCGATTTTTCTATAACGTACTATATTATATTCTCCTTCTCCTTCATTGAAGTAAATATAGAGTAAAACTTCAGATAAATCATTGAAATATGATCCACGTAAAACTTTTGTAATGTCAAAACGAGATTGTAAAGGAATACGAACTACTAATAAAATATCATCTTCAAATGGTCTGAAATTTTTCCCTTGGCTATATCTTAAAACTATTTGACCAAGTTGTCTATCACAGCGAGGACAAAAAGGCTTCAATTGTCCTCTTACCATTCTAAATCCAACTCCTCTTTTACATAAATATAAAATACCATCATTTACACAATAATATGATCCCCTTAAATGACGACCATTAAAGTTATTTATTTTAAAAATACGATTATATGGACAACTGACACATGGGGAATCGCAATCAAGGAATATTTCGCTCAAATTTAAATTTCTCTCCAGATAGATTGGAATAATTTACTAATTATTATTAATATATCTATGTAAGTATAGCATTCTTAATAAGATTAACTTATGAAGATTTAATGATATTGACAATAAAATATCTTTTGTATTTAGAAAATTAAACTCCCACAAATTAATTTATTTATACAAAATGTTAAAATGGATGCTTTTTAAACCATTATTCTTGGTGTCAAATTTCATGTGTCATTTAACTGGTTATATTGGCAATGAAAATTGTATTCCTTTTTTACTTGACTCCTTAGAATTACAAGAAGGAATAATAGGAGCACAAGCAACAGGTTTAGCAATTTTAAAAGATGGAAAAATTATAATGGAAAAGGATATTGGACCAGTTAAAAAATTTAGAGATAAAAAGATTGCTTTTGAAGAAGCAACAATAGGAATAGGTCATACTAGATATGCAATAAAAAATGTTACAAAAAAAGAAACAAATACTAAGGAAAAAGCTCATCCATTTTGGAATAGTGATAAATCATTTTTAACGATGCATAATGGGACTATATATAATTATGAGGAATTTGTGAACAAACTTGAATCCAAAGGTTATCAATTTAAATCAAAAACTACTTTCTATGATGAAGAAAATGATAAGCATATAACAGATTATTGTGATTCCGAGATATTTGGTTTTTTGTTAGAAGAGGAATTGAAAAAAAATAGAAACATAAATGAAAGCATTAGAAATTCTTGTTTAAATTTAAATGGTCAATTTGCTTTTGTTGTTCTTCACCCGAATTTTCCCAATAAAATTATTCTAGCTAATTGGATGCAACCTTTGTTTGTTGGATTTTCAAAAGATTCTTCTTATTTTAGCTCTTTTTTAGAAGGATTTGATAAGATAAAATCAAAAATAAAATGGATATTTGAACCACCAAAAAATGTTCTATTAACATTAGAAAGAGGTAAAATAACAGTTGAACCTCTTCTACTAGAAAAAAACATACCAAATTACCATGCTGAGAATAATGTTATGTATAATTTAATAGAAAATGCAATTGAAAGAGATTACAAAGATTTAGCAAGTATTTGGGTTTATTCAAATGAAAATCCAGAATCAATAAATCTCACAAGAGAAAAATATGACAAATTAATGAATAATGGATTTACAATGACTCCGTTAATATATTCATATTTACTAAAAATGGAGAAAAAAGGAAAAATTATTAGAAAATTAGAATTTGTATGGGAAGGAGGAGTAAGTGAAACTCCAAGATACAAATTTTATTTAGTAAAAACATGAGATTTTGTGATTTTGATTTAGAAGAAATTTGCATTTGTTTTTATATGTAAAATACTATTTTTCTCAAGAAATTTGTAGGATAATACTATAGGAGATATTTTCCCCTTATCTTTAAATTTGCATCAGTGATTACAATGAATAATGAAATGATAATTTGGACTGAAGATTTATGCAAAAATTTTGGTCCAAAACAAGTTCTGAAAAATGTCTCAATACATATTCCTAAAGGAAGCATTTATGCTTTATTAGGACCAAATGGTGCTGGAAAAACAACAATTATTAGAATACTAACTGGAATTTTAAAGCCCACATCTGGCAAAGCTTTTGTTCAAGATATTGATGTTATAAAGGATTCAGATAAAATCAGAGCTGAAATTGGTATTCTATCACAATTAAGTGCTGGTTATAAGGATATTAAAACAAAAGATAATATCTTATTATTCACTTCAATCGTAGGAATAGATAAAGTAATTGCAACAGATAGAATGCATAAATTACTATCACATTTAGAGATGTTAGACAAATTAGAATTAAATTTTGGAAAATTATCTGGCGGAGAAAAGAGAGTAGTAAATTTAGTTCGAACAATTATCTCTAGTGGTGATTTAATTATTTTAGATGAACCAACCACTGGTTTAGATATTGCTCGGGCTAAAAAAGTCAGAGATATAATTAAAGATTTAGTTGATAATCAAGGGAAAACAGTTCTAATGTCTTCTCATATAACATCTGATCTTGAGGATCTTGCAACACATACAGGTGTTTTGAAAGAGGGTGAATTGATTTTTGAAGGCACAAAAGATGAAGTAATAAAATTATTTGCACCAACAGGTGATTTTGAAGATGCTATAATTAATGCATTTGAAAATGGAAGAGTTATTGCACGCAAAATTAAACAAGAATCAGTTGGAGGATAATAAATGACAAGAAAGAAAAGTCAATTTGGTGCTATTCTAAAAAAAGATATGAAATTAGCTTTCACCTGGAAAACAATTCTGTTAACAATATTACTACCGTTTATTATGATGTTTCTTATAGTTGGCATACCAGTTTTCATCGTAGGTGGATCAGATACAACAATAACAATTTGTTCAGACGATACAACTTATGGATTAGAACATGTAAATGGATCTGTTATTGATATTAATTTAGGTTCAATAGCTATTTCAGCTATTCAATATTATGTTTTGAATGATTCAAATATAGAAATTAAAATTGTTTCAACTAGAAGTGCTGCTTTAAATGCATCAAATGGCATATATATTCCATCAAATTTCACTCAAGAGACTTTTATTGGTAGTGGTGGATTAATCGAATACCGCAAGTCTGCTGGGGATTTCACTATACAAGGAGCTAATTTTGATACTATATTATCTTTGGTTCAAGCTACAGTCTTTGAAGTATATTTATTATTAAATAATGTATCTTTAATCAATGTTCCAGAAATAGATCAAATAAGCTATAGTCCTCCAGTAACAGAGCCAGAATCAGGTTGGTCTCAAAATACAATGACTCTAGCTATGCCTTTTGCTTATGCTATGTTTTTACTCATTACACTTGTAGGCAATCTTGGGAGAACAATAGGTTTTTCCAAAGAAAAAGAAGATGGCACTTTTGAAACAATGTTATCTATTACAAAAAATAGAGCTCATTTAGTTTACTCAAAATTAATTGTTGGTATTGTAACATCAATAATGAGTATTTTAGCATATTTTGCAGGATCTGCAATTGCTGGTGCAATAGCTATTTCTATTATTGGAGGTGCTTCTGGGGGAATTGGTGTTGAAGGCTTTCTATCACTACCAACAATGGATTTATTATCATATAAAGGAATAGCAATTCTAATTGGACTAGGAGTAGCATTAGTAGTAACTATGTTGGTATTAATGACAGTAGATACATTATTTACAAAACAAGTTGCTGAAAGAGTTGGAATTTTTATAATTCTTGGTTTTGGTATGTTATTCCTAATTACAACTATGTCTAATCCTGGAACAACAGCATTCTATGCTCAAATTAATCCTTTTTATTGGATCTATCATCTAACTCTGTCAATTGTTGATTTAAAATTTCAATGGGTAGATGGCTTATTTCTTTCCTTAATAGCTATTTTACTAGTAGCATTAATTATTGTAGCAAGAAAAGCCATTGAAAGAGAAAAAGTTCTATTTACATAAAATATTGATCTAGCTATTGCTAGATTTTTTTTCTATATATTAATCAAGATCATCTGGTC
>JAEOUJ010000364.1 GCA_016839405.1 Candidatus Gerdarchaeota archaeon
GAGAAATTTATTGATGATTTATCTGATACATTAGGAGCTTATGCAAATATTAGCCGATTACAGATTATTTCTTCTTTATTGGATCAATCAAGAGAGTTTAGTGAATTAAAATTAATAACAAAACTAAGTAAAACTGCATTAGCTCATCATCTTGAAAAACTTGTAAAGTATGGGATTATTGAAAATACTTCTAGAGGAAAATATGAGCTCTCAGAAGATGGTAAAGAGATATTTACTACAATTATTAATTCCTATGCAAATTCTAAAAGAAGAATTGAAGTTGAAAGTAGGAAAATAGCAGATCATTTCGAGAAATTTTATACACATTCATTTGATGATATTGAAAATCTTGATGTTAGGTTTGAAAGATTGATGCCAATGCGAGTTGTTAGTTTTCATGCTGTTGGTGAATCTCCTGAAAATAAAGCATGGATTCTATTAAGAGAATGGGCAGAACCAAAGGGATTTTTTGCCAACCCTGATAATCACCCGATATTTGGTTTTAATAATCCATCACCAAGTAAACAGAATCAAATTTATGGTTATGAATTTTGGATAAAAGTTGATCAAAATTTTGAATCAGAAGATGTTTTAATAAAAGATGTTCCTGAAGGATTTTATGCAGTAACTAGATGTATTGTTAAAGATCCCTATAAGGATATACCTGATACTTGGAATAGGTTAATGAAATGGCTTAAAATAAAAGGTTTTGAAATAGAGAAAAGATGGGGATATGAAAAAGTAATCAGCTCTTCTCATACTGGGAATTTTATTCTTGATATTTATATTCCGATTAATGAAAAGAGCATGAGAAACAAATAGAAAAAATAATTTATTGGATGTAATCAAAATGCCAGAAAATAAACAAATAAGAAAAAAATTCGAAGAAGCGCTTCAAGCTTTCATAGATGAAGTAAAACAAGATGAAAACATAACTGCAGCGTTGCTATTTGGAAGTTTAGTAAAAGGAGTTATTTGGGAAAAATCGGATATTGATTTAATACTCATAACAAAAGATCAAAAGATTCCTTACAAAGACTTTTGGTTGATGGATGGAGATATTAATATTCAAGTTACTATTGAGACAAGGAATCATTTCATCCGTCGTGAACAAAGAAGTTTACAAGGTTCTGGTGCTCATCATGTTTTAACAACAAGTAAAGTTCTATTTTCAAATGATGAAACATTAAATGAATTCATTGAGAGTATGAAAAATATTGGAAAAAGAGATTTTGAATTACAAATTCTTAGAATAGTAATGATGGTTATAGGAGATTTAGAAAAAACAGAGAAACATCTCCTAGTTATGGATGATTTAATTCAAAGCTATTTGTTCATTACAAGGTTACTTGATAATTTAGCTTCTATTACTTGTATGCTCAACAATGAAATACCCGGTAGAGAAGCAGTAGAACAAGCTATGAAATATGAACCTGAATTATTCGAAACAATTTATTCAAAAGTGATTTTGGGAAGTTTAACAAAAGAAGGATTAAGTAATATAATTTCTAAGATTAGAACCTATTTAATTGAAAATACTGTGATTATTTTTGAACCGATTATTGATTTTATGAAAAAAGAAGCAACATTCCGGAGTGCCTCAGATATTGCACGTTTTCTAAATGACAGATTACAAACATCTTGGTGGCAAATAGCTGCAATGGGTATAGGTAATTGGCTAGTAGAAACTGGTTACTGTGATAGAGTTCCTTGTCCTACTCGATTAACACTTAGAAGTAGAAGAGAGGTAAATGAAATTGGTTATATCTATATTGGAGATGATGTACAATGAAAAATTATATTGAGATTGTAGGTGCAAATGAAAATAATTTGAAAAATGTTTCCATAAAAATTCCTAGAGATCAACTTACTGTTGTAACAGGAGTTTCTGGATCAGGAAAATCATCATTAGCTTTTGATGTTTTATATGCAGAAGGTCAAAGAAGATTTCTTGATACTCTTTCTGCTTATGCTCGCTCAAGAGTTCCTCAAATGAAAAGACCTGATGTGCGTTTTATTAAAGGATTATCACCAATTGTTAGTATTGATCAAAAACGTGGTATTAATAATCCTCGGTCAACTATTGGGAGTTTAACAGATATCGGAAGTTATATTCGTCTTCTATTTTCTGTTGTTGGCGAAGCCTATTGTCCATATTGTGAAAGAAAAATTGAGATAAAAACTTCTGGACAATTAGCAGATAGAATTAACACATTGCCTGAGGGAACAATTGTTGAAGTTCGTGCAGTTCTTTTCAAAGTTTTTGGTGAGGAACATCAATATGTGCTTGATCAAACCAGAAATCATGGTTACAGGCAATTTAGAATAAATAATGAAATTCATGATATAGGTCAAAAAATAGAATTAGAGGAGGATGAAGAATACAAAATAGAAGCTATTATTGATAAATTTACAGTGAAAGGTGATATATACAAGCAGATAATTGAAACAATAGAGAATGCTTTTCTAATTGGGCAGAATCTCATTATCATTGAAATTCTAAATCCAGATGAGATAGATATCGATTTAAATAAATTTTATGAATTTACATGTCCAGAACATCATATAACATGTGGAGACTTATTACCATGGTTCTTTACTCCTAATGACCCTGAAAGTGCTTGCGTAACTTGTACTGGTTTAGGAACTCATTTCAGAGCTTCACCATTCCTCCTAATTGTAGATGAGAATAAGACTATACGTGAAGGAGCTTTAGATACAAGAATATTTAATTTAAGTCAAAAGACCTTCAAACGTTTCAATAATATACATGGAGTTAGAATGTATAGTTTAGCTAAACATTATAATTTTAGTTGGGATGTACCATTCAAAGATTTACCAGAAGAGATTCGTAATATAATTTTCTATGGTTCAAATGGTGAAAAAATTGAATTAATTATCCCCCCTGATGCTCCTATTCAAGATGATAGTAATAAAGGAAGAATGGTTGTTTGGGGCGGTCTTATTAATAGAGTGGATCAATGGTATAGAAGGATAACAAAAGAAAGAAC
>JAEOUJ010000049.1 GCA_016839405.1 Candidatus Gerdarchaeota archaeon
ATCTCCCCATAATGTTTTATCTTTGCCTTCATCATCTTTTCCATATTTGAAATTATATGTTGGCAATAAATCAAATTCACTCATAATTGATGGTAAATGTGCAGTACCTATTACTCTCATTCTATTTTGAACTTTATCCAATTTTATAATTTCACCAGCATGATCCCTTCCAACTTGTCTGAGTTCATCTCTTTCAGCAGGATTTTGTGATTCTAATTGTACTGGTGGTGAGTGAGCTACTATTGCTATGATATTTTTATTTCTGAAAATTGTACCAGTACCACCTCGTCCGGCTTGTTTTACATGATTGAGATTTCGACGATTATCCCACCAAGAGAAATTTAAACAACCAAAATAAGCATTATCAGCTCCTTTTCCTGCTGAAACTACTGAAACATACAAACGATCATCTTTTCCTGTATCCTCATCAACCATTTTGTATTTTTCATTTAATATATTTGCTAATTGATAAGTGTCATTTGGTAAATCTCCTGCTGGTTCAATCCAAACTTTTTCTTGAACTCCATCGATAACAATCACTACTGGTTCATCTGCTTTTCCGACAATTCGCAAAGCATCAAAACCTGAATATTTCATCCAAGGACCAAAAAATCCACCTACATTAGAATCAATAATGATATTAGTTAATGGAGAAATTGTTGTAACAATCGATTTTCCTGCACCGGGATAACCCATTGTGCCACCGAGAGGTCCACAAGCTATACATAAAGGATTCTCAGGTTCATTCCATTTAACAATTCGATCTTTTGGCAATTGCTCCCACATCAACCAAAGGTCGTAACCCTTTCCACCAATAAAAACATCTTTAACTCGATTAGGAATCTCAATTTCCTTTATTTTTGATTCCGTTAAATCGATATGAAGTCCAATATCGGTATAACCTTTTACAACCTCTTTACGTTTATATGACATTTCCGCCAATTTTTTACTCATTTTTAAACACCAATTATGTTTGTTGTATTGAAAGATTATTCTTGATTACTCAGCTATTCTTTGAACTTAAATATTACGACATTTTTACGATAGGTTTAATTGTACATATCGTTACTTTATTCTAGAATTCAAATAAGAAAGTAAAAAAATTAGCTTTTTTTTATAAATAAGCTATAACATTTTAGTTATTATTTTATTTATTTCTTCTAAACTAATATAGATATGGAAGAGCAGTACGCCAAAGAATCTTATTAAATGCTTCAGCATATTTCACACCAGCCATTTGTCCAAACATCATTAATTGTGTAGTTATATATTGTTTAACTTGCCATTGACCATATGCTTCTGCGTAAACATCTAAGACAGTCATAATTTTATCAAATTGGTTTGTAACATCTACAAAAAAAGGTCTTCCTGGTTTTTCAAAATTAATAAAATAATTTGTAAATAAAGCAACAGGTTTTCTATGTGGTTCAAACTCATCATCTAGATTTCTATATCTACAATAGGATATTGCATCTAAAGTTATAGTATAGGTATAACGATGATCTGGATGACCAATGCCAATTTGTTCATTTTGACTCCAAGTAATAATAATATCAGGTTTAATCTCTTTAAAATGCTGTGCTAATTTTTTTGCATTTTCAGCAGTTGCACGAACACCTGAATCTGGTATATCAAGTAATCGATATTCGACACCTAGTATTTTTTCTATTTTACGAGCATGACCTGCCCTTATATCCATTATTTCTTCTGGTGAACAACACAATGATGAAGCATTTTCTCCTCGTGTTAGAAAAATCGAATAAACATTATCCCCGCGATCAGCATGATTAGCTAAAGTGCCTATTAATCCTGCTTCATCATCTGGATGAGCTAATATAGCAACAACATTAAGAGGTTCTTTATTTTGTTTCATAATTAACTAATCTTCTTCTAAAATAAAAACTTTAGACTTCTGAAACTAAGAAAAATCAGTGAATATTTTTTCTATTATCAATTTTTATAAGTGTAAAATAAAAAAACATTTTTTTAATAAAATAATTAATAAAAAATTGTGGATATTACCTTTTAGCTTTTGCTTTTTCAACTAATCTTAAAGTAATAGCTTTAAAAGATTCATCAACATTATCGCCTGTTTTAGCACTTGTTTCAATATAAGTTAAAGCTTTAATTTTCCTAGCAAACGCTAAAGCATCTTTTGTAGATACACTTCGATAATCTTCTAAATCGTTTTTATTGCCTACCAAGATTTTTATAACATCTGATCCAGCATTTTTTTGTAAATCCTCATGCCATTCTTCAAGCTTAGCTAATGTTGCTGGTCGAGTCAAGTCAAAAACTAACAAAGCTGCTTTTGCCCCTCTAAAAAACATTGTTCTGAAAACATCAAATCTTTGTTGACCTGCTATATCCCATATAGATAATGTTGCCATATCATTTCCAATTTTCACATATTTGCTATAAGGTTCCATTCCAACGGTTAGAATATAATCTGATTTAAATTTCCCATGAACAAATTTCAATGTCAGGCTTGTTTTTCCTACTGCAGCTTCACCAATTAATAATACCTTAAAGATGAAAGCTGAATCTCTATTTTTTTGTGTTGACATCTTCTCGACCTCTAATTTCAAGGATTTAGGAACTTGCTATTCGAGTTCCAAGATGGACTAATCGTGGTTTTTCTTGAAGTGTAATTACTTCATGATTTGCGATTGGTTTCATGAGAGTGTATTTCGCTTCATATTGTGAACCACATAATGGACATTCAAAGTATAATTTTTGTTTGGCTTCTATCAAGAGTGTTGACGGTGTAAATATGTGCCGACACTGCTTGTTTTTACATCGGAATATGATTAAAGGGTCAGCGTTTATTCGTTCCTTAAACACTCTAGTTTTCACCGGCTATCGCATATATACCTACCATTTAATCTGTCCTATTTCCATTTAAATGGTTAGTAATTATAATCTTTTGATGGTGGCATTTTCATTTAAATCTTATCAATATGCTATTTTTTTTCAATTAATTTTTTTATATTATCAGCCCATTTTTCTGTAAATTGCTTCTCAATTTCTTCATTTCGTAATTCTGGTTTTATCATTATAGCAATATCTTCAATAATTGGATAAAATTCACTACATTTTGGGCATTCTAATAATCCTGCAACAATTTCAGTCTTAAAACAATTCTGACAATCTGTATTATAATCAATTTTGGTAATATTATCAGTAATTACTTCTAATTGATTGTCACTTTCATCAATTAGTTTAAGTTTTTTATAACCACAGTAATACTGGCAAACCACCTTTGTTTTCTCAGATGCTTTAGGTAATTTAATTTCAGTTAGTTTTCTTTCCTCAAATATATGTAGATTTAATGGATTTGTTTTATCATACGGACATACTAAAACATCTAGTAATCTTTTTTTCAATATTATCTTCTCCAGTATTATTTAGTTAGTA
>JAEOUJ010000050.1 GCA_016839405.1 Candidatus Gerdarchaeota archaeon
AAAAAATGGGTGAAAAATTAGCTAGAAATATTCTCACAATGTTTGGTAAGAAGAAGGTAGATGAGTTCAAAGGTTCAGCATTAATCGCAAGTGGTTCAGTGTCTTATCAAATATTAAATGTACTCAATGAAGCAATAAATGCTGAAAATGTTTTAACTGAAAGATCAGCTTGGAAAGATCAAATAGGAAATACTGTTACTTCTGAAGATCTTAATATTATAGATGATGGCATTCTTTCAGGTGGTTATTCATCTAGACAGTTTGATGATGAAGGAAGCACATCACAAAAAACAGTTTTAATTGAAAAGGGAAAATTATCTAATTATCTACATTACACTAAATCTGCAAATAAATTAAATGCCAGCTCAACTGGAAATGCTTGCAGAACTCCAGGATCATTTGATTTGGTGCGGAGCATTATTGGCGTAGGTTATAGGGCTAAACCAGAAATCTATCCCTCAAATATTGTGATAGAACCAGGTCAAAAAGAACAAAAGAAATTATTAGCAGAAATTGATAAAGGAGTATTAATTGAATCAATGGCTGGGTTTCCTCAGAAAGGTTCCGGTGTGCTAAGTGCACAACTTTCGAGAGGGTATTATGTTGAGAAAGGTGAGATACAATTCTGTCTAAAGGATGCTATGGTTTCTGGTGTAATTTTCGATTGGTTAAAGAACATATCCGGTATAAGCAAAGATGTGAAAATGTATCCGAATGCAATTTTACCTGCATTAAGAGTTGAAGATGTCAAGGTATTCTGTGGATAGAAACTTGCTCTTCTCTTTTCTTTTTATTACACAATTATATTATTGAATAAATCTCAATTTGAATTCTTGATACATAGATAAGATTTAAAAAAGAAAAACAAAACAAAAGAAACACGTACTGCCACTGTGGCTTAGCTCGGTAGAGCGTCTGACTTGTAATCAGATGGTCAGGGGTTCAAATCCCCTCAGTGGCTCCATTTAATTTTCGTTTAATTTCTTTATTGCATTATTTAATCTATAATGGTGTGTTATAATAATCAGAATTAATATTAATTCTTTTAATAGAAAAAAATCACTTTTTTAAACCGAGATGATTAAGAATGAAAAAAATAACTCTGGGGAAAAGTTCTCTCAAAGTATCACGTATAGGTTTAGGTACACTAGCCTTTGGTCACAAAAGTAAAGGAATTCAAAATAAAGAGGAAATCTTTGATTGTTTGAATTATGCTTTTGATAATGGTATTAATTTGATTGATACTGCTGAATCTTATTCCGGTGGCTTAACAGAGCAGTATATTGGTGAAGCTATTAAAACTCGTGGAGATCGAGAAGATTTAGTCATTGTTACCAAAGTTTCCCCTGATCATTTAAGCTATACCAATGTTCTAAAAGCAGCTAATAAGAGTTTAGAAAGATTACAAACTGATTACATTGATTTGCTCTTAGTTCATTGGCCTTGGCCATATACTCAAATGTCCGAATCCATGAAAGCTATGGATGAATTATTAGATCAAGGTAAAATCCATTATGTTGGACTTTCAAATTCTAAGAATGTCTTTACACAAGAAGCAATTGATAGTTTACAAAATGGTGATATAATAGTTAATGAAATTGAATACAATCTCATTAATCGAAGCATTGAGAAATTAATGCTCCCCTATTTAAGAACACATAAAATTTCAGTACTTGCTTATTATCCTTTATTAGGTAGTTTTCTCACTGCAAAATATGATGAAAACACTATATTTCCTGAAAATGATTTTCGAAACCATGACCCATATTTTAAAAACAAAGAAAATTTCAACAAATCTAAGGAATTATTTGAATTGATGAGAGCAATTGCTAAAAAATATGATGCGATTCCAGCTGAAGTTGCTATTAATTGGCTATTAAAAGATAATGATATTATCCCAATTCCTGGAGCAAAAAAGATAAGTCATATTGAAAGCAATATCCATGCCACAACATGGGAATTAACTAGAGAGGAATACGATAAATTAACAAGAATATCTAATGAACTAGAATTAAATACATTTTAAATCTTATATCTTGAAAAGAGCATTGAATTGAGACTCTTCATGATTTTTTTAAACAAAGTAAAAGCTTGACGTTTAACAAAATCATGTTTTTACCTTAGTTACTCCATTCTTTCTCATTTAATTGTTTCATTGTAACTTTTTTTCCTACTCATATTCATTTTTCATACGAAACTTTTTCAAATGTTGGTGATTATATATTATTGTCGGTAAGATTTCATTTAAGAGTGGATTGATTTGAGTAAAGATAAACAAGAATTAGAAGCTGCTATGCGCGCTTATA
>JAEOUJ010000365.1 GCA_016839405.1 Candidatus Gerdarchaeota archaeon
AAACTACCTGAATTGAAAATTTTAATTGCTTGAAAATTTTTCTTTGAAAAAATATCAAATGCTTTTTCAGCTTGATTAATCAAATCTGTTGCAGTGATGTCTTCTGTAGTTTCATTTGAATAACCACACATACTACAACCACCAAAAGAACCCATTCCCCATTGACATCCTTTAGAATTTAATATTATAACTAAAGCTTCACCGGGTCCATTTAGCAAAAAATCTGATTCAACCCAACATGCTATAGCATCTGATGATTCTCTTTTTTTTCTAACAATAAGCGATTTTTTTCTTTGGTTGCATATTTGTTTTGTAAAGATACCAGCTATTTTAGTCATTAAAATCACTTATTTTATTTTTTGTTTAATTTTTGCTACTTGACCACTAGTCATTGTTAACATATCTCTTCCAGCAGTTATTGCTTGACCAACAGCTACTAATTTATTATTTTCATCAATTATTACGATAGCATCTGTTGGGCGAATTTGAGGGTCAGCATCTTTTACTCCTACTGCAAACAATGTAGAACCTTTTAATTCAGTTCCTTCAAATTGTATATAATATTGTTTTTTTTCTGCCAAAATCTTTGCTGTTTCAATGGTTAAGCTTAATTGACCTGTTAATCTTTGAATAACTCCCATTAGTTTCTTGTTTTTTACAACTAGAGAATTTCGATTTGGCTTACCTATTATAGAATATTTATCTGGAAACATTAGAAAGCTAATATTCTTACCAAATTGATAATCCGTTATTGCATGGATACGTTCTGTATCAAATGAGTAATTTATCGGTGGTAAATTAACTAATTTTCCTTCAAGAGTATTTTTTAAAGATTCCAAACTTTCTTTTGAAGTTACTTTTCTATTTTTTGAAGTATATATGAAATCCAATCCTAATTCTTTTTCTGATAATTCGCACAGCTCAAGATATTCATTTGTTACATGAGCTAAAACAGTAAATTGCGAAGAAGCACTACCTAAAACAGAATTTAATTGAGTAACAGCCATTTCTATTTCTTCTTGAGACCAATCTCCAGTCACAGGTATATCATAATGTGCAGCAGGATAAATATTCTCTAATTCTCGAGGGATAACTCCTAACGGTGAGGTTAAGATTAATTCTTGAATATACCCTCTTTTCTTTTTATCAATAGAATTCAAGACATTTAGAAATTGTTGGTGACTTTTTGATTCTGAATAGGGTTTTCTGGCAGAACATGGAAATATTACTACTATTCTTTTGGTTTCTTTAATTTCAAATCTTTCTCGAATTCTTCTTTGATATTCTTTTACAGCAGGGCGATGATAGCTATATGATGTTGTGTGTTTTACAGGAGTTGATAACCAAGTTGGTGTTCTATTTACTAATAAAGCATTCCAATTTTTATCAAGCAATCTTAGACAAGTAGCAATAGAAACATTTGAAGAAATATTCTGTTCTACATAACTCCTTAAATCTTTCATTTTAAGAGATTGACGAATTTCATGTATTTTTTTTAAGAAGACCAATAAATTGTGTTTTTCTAGTAAGTTTTTGTTTTTTGGTTCGATTTTTAATGATTGTTTTGCAAATGCTAATTTATTACATGCTTCACAATAACATGTTTGTTCGTATACGTTTTCTATTGAATGACCACCCATATCAGATAAGTATAGATCTTGTTTTGATGCTATAGTAGCATATCCATTATTGAAAACATCTATTCCAGCATATGTTAAAATTGGAAGATATGTATGAGGTACTGGTGTCATTAAATAAAGAATGGAATCAAGAGGTAATTGAGAGCGAATAATTCCAATAAAATCAATTAATTTTGATGGATTTGTTAGCAATGGAATTAAATTTACTAATCCAATATGTTTTATATTATTTTCAATTATTATACCAAGAATTTTCAATAAATTTTCCTTATTATCTGTTGGTTGAATGAGTATTCCTGCTTTTTCTTTTGAAATAGATTTTAGATTCGTTTCTATATTCTCAATAGTTTTAACTAAAAAATCCTTGATTATATAATCATCAATAGCTTTATGCATTAAGAAATTTCCAACAAAGGTCAAATCAGTTTTAACAGAATTAACGGGTTTTAAATCAATGCTGCTTGAAGGGAAATTCATGCTAATTGTTTTTTCTAAATCACCAATTTGCCAAAATTTCATATCTTTATCATTTTCAATTTTTAATGACATTAAAGTTGGCAATTCAATTGAACCATCTTCTAATTTTAATTTTGCATGTTTAGCATTTCCGCATGAAGTAATAAAATCTAAGCGCATTATTTTGGTTCAACCAGTTAATTTCTATGTGATTTGACATTAAAAGCGTCTTAAGTAGTTTATGTTTGCTTATTTAATATATTATAAAATTAAAAGATAAAAAGTGATAATTATTCTAGTTTTGCGCCACAATGAATACAGAAAGCACTTTTACCATGAGGTAATTTTTTACCACATTGTTGACAGAAATTTGAGAATTCCTTCATAGGCCCAAACATTTTCAATCCTGTCATTATAGAATAATTTGCTAAATCAATAAGTTGTGGTAAAGCCATTTCCATACGCTCGAGTTTACCAGGTGTTGCTGGGGCAGTTGGTTCTTCTGACACATATGTTTGAACAATGAATTTTGTTCCTATTAAATCTTGAGGAATTTCTACATAAGCATCTCTTTGTGACCCACTTTTATTATATATAGTAAATCCTTCTAAGCATTTAAGATCATCAATCAAATCAACTAAAATGCTCTGTATCATTGAACTTTCTCCCATAATCTTAACAAAGGTTTCAGGCGTTCCGCGTAATGAGAAATGAGGTGGAATAATAGATTTTATTTGCAAAGTTGTATGCGCTTTATCATCCATTGTCGAAACATTATCATGTGAAAACCAAACAAACAAATAGTGAGTTAATCCATCAGAAGATGATTTCTTGGGTAAAATTAATGCAATAACACCCTCCATATCTAATCCACGCAAATAAAAAGCACCTAATGGTATCATGCCTTTTTTCTTGCCTTCTTCTTCTATAATTTTACGCAAAGGAAAATTTTCTGGAATTGATCGTCCTATACAGTAATTTACTAATTTTGTAAATTTATCTCTATTTAATACTGGCATAATCTATCACTCCAATGGTATGAAAGCACTTAGATATAATATTATAAGTAACATTCTCTGCTAAAAAGTATACTAAATAAAAAAAATAAC
>JAEOUJ010000366.1 GCA_016839405.1 Candidatus Gerdarchaeota archaeon
GAGTATTGTTCTTTATCTAGAATTTCTCGTTCAGCAATTAATTTACTTTGATTTTTTTTATTTTTTACTTCAAATAATTTTTGATCAATAGCTTTAATCTTCTCCTTAGTTTGTTCTCTTCTTTGAATAAGAGTTTCTTGCATTAATGATAAACAAGATTGTGGTTTATCATGGAAAAGATTTAAGGGATCAATATTTTCAAGATTCTTTAATTTCTTAAGAGATTCAGCTCCAATATTGTGTGAAACGCATACAGAAGGATACATACTTCTAAAATCACTAATTATAACGCCAATATGAAGCGTTCCTTTGGGTATTAGAACAGTTCCACCAGTATGAGGATTTTTCTGACGTTCAATTCTTCTTCTGGCGACTTCATCATCTGAAGGTGCTAATGGTATTAATACACTTTGTTTCCCTGCAAACCTCATCAATTCAAATTCACCTTGAATACGCTCAGTACTACCGGGAGCTTCACCTGGTGGATAACCAGTTAAACGTATTACTTCTAACCAACCTTGTACTCCTAATTTCCACAATAGCTCATATGTTAGCAAGCTATCTGTTATTGAGTACTCCAGAATTTTTTCTTGATCTTTACGGTTTCCTTCTAAATAAGCTGATCTCCATATTTCACCAATTGTTCGTTCTAGCTTAATTTTTCCCTTTCCTAATATAGTTTCAGCTATATCACCTAATCCTTTTTTGCCTGACAAAGGATGTATTCCCCAAGTTCTCGGTGATATATCATATGATATTCTTCCTTTTATTCGAAAACAACGATTACGATTTGAATAGAATACCGACTCATCTTGTAAAATTGAAAGTTTCTTTGAAGGAATGTTTAATTTATTCATTCTTTCAAGAAGATAAGGTAAGTCGAAATTATCTCCATTAAAAGTTATCAAAACATCTGGTTGTATCTTATGTAAAAAATGAATGAAATCATTAATAATCCTTTTTTCATCAGAATCTGAATCTTCTTCTAAAATAAAAAATGCTTTTTCATTTTTATATTGAGTTGTACCAAATGCACATGAAATAGCTACAATTCTTTTCGATTTATCCTGCAAAAGCTGTTGCATAGTTTCATCTTGATGATCAACTTCAATATCAAAAGCCATTATTTTTAATTTATAGTAATAATCAGCTGAACCAATTTTATCCTTTGGTGTTAAAATCAAATCTTTAAAACTAGCTTCAGCTGTTATTATTTTCTCATTTTTATGATAATTATTTACTTTTGCTGTTATTACATTTAAACCTCGAATGCCTATATCTAAAAGAAATCTTTTTACAAATGGAATATCTGCTTCATGTACCTCATAATCATTTTTTTCAAATTGCTCTCTTATCTTAGGTGTTTGTTCTGGATGAGTTCCATAAATTTTAAGTAATGATACTTCTTCACCACCAAAGTATTTCTTTCTTGTTACTTTTTCTTTTTTTGTAATCCATTTTGATATAATTTCATTTTGTTCTATAAAAGACTCGATTTTTTTTGTCCAAGTAATATAAAAGTATGGCAAGAAATCTCTAATAGTTAATATAACAATATTCTCCTTTGTTTTTCCATATAATCTTATAGAAGGAGAATCATCTGTTTCTTTAATTTTGTAATCTAGATCTATTAACATAAAAAGAAGCTCTTGTTGATTAGCCATTACAAACACTCAAGATATCTAACCTTTGAATTTATCTTTAGTAAGGATACTTAAATTTCTTATTAAAGAAATTATCAAATAAATGATTTTTTAAGGCTTTTAATATCCTCTTCACTAAGAATAGTATCAGGTGATAAAAGAATTTTATATATGCAATCTCGACATATATCTTCACCTATTTTTTGTCCATATATTTTTGAAAGAATCACTGCATCTTCATATCGCTTAACAGATACTTTAATTCCTCTAGTGATTATTTGATAATTAGTTACCGGACATCTCAAAACTTTTTCTCTTCGTTTTTTAATACAGAAATCAGGGCAAACTAATTTACCTGTAGTTTCAAGGCATTCTTTTTTCATATCCGGTAATGCTTCAAGTACCATTTTGCTAACTTCGTCATGGAAACCATAATTTTGCAAATCTGTTTCAATGAATTCATCGCGATTTAAGCAATAGGTAGATCTATCAACAGATTTTCGCATCATTGGACAAGGATAATGAAAAGTATATTCTTCTTCTTCTTTCATGTCTAAAGTAAAATCAGGTTCCTTACCAATTGTCTCTTGCAGTATCCATTTATATAATTCAATTAAACCTTCTAATGTAACAGCACTTGTACTAAGAACGTTCCAATTACGATCAATAACTTTATCTAATTCTAATTTGTTAATAATTGATTTTTTAGAAATAGTAAATCTTTTATCAGATTTATGCCGTAAAATACAAATTGGAGTTAATCTCTTATTTGTGTTTTCAATAATTCGATCAAATTCTCCTTTTGCTTCATTTAATTGTCTTTTATTAGATGAATCAATAACAAAAACAATGATGTCTGCAAATGGTAATAAAGGTATTATTTCATCTCTAAAACGTTTTTGACCAGCCAAATCAAATATCCTAAAATTCATATCATCAATAGGTAAGGTACTAAGAGAAACGCCTAACGTAGGAGTGGTTTTAAAAACATCCCCTTTTGTAAAAATATTTAGTATTGTTGTCTTTCCAGCATTAGATAGGCCACAAAAAAGAACCACTCTTGCTTTCTCTTGTCCCTCGTTAGACATAGTAGTTACAACTTATATTATATATAAAATATATTTCGATAGGGTACTCTAAACTGAATTTATTGTATAATATCACGTCTTTGTTGAGAAAGAAATGCTTGATATATTTCAGCTGAATCATCAAAAACCTTTTCGATTATTAAATTGATAATCCTTTTGCCATAATTTGAATCCATATGTGCTCTTTTATGTGTTAAATAGGCTGGTGTTATAAATCCGTAACCATCATGATATGTTACTAATGCATCCTGAATTTCCTTTAATCGCTCTCTTTGAGGTAGCAATGTATCTACTCTTATTGGTTGACTTCCTTCATTTAAAATAAAATAACTAAGATAAAAGGATTGTAAATTTTTTTCTTGAAATACATCTGCTTCTTTCCAAATACTTTGTCTTACTTTTCTAATATTTGGTGTAAATTCAATAGGTTTTGTAAAACCACTTTTACCTTTTGCTTTTATTTGAACAAAAGTTGTATCACATATTGCTGGGAAATTTTTCTTATTTTTGAATAAATGCTTTACCAAAATATTTGCTCGAGAGTCTTTTGATACTCCAATTAATAAAATATCTTTTTCAATGCATTCAATCACTAATTTATAAGCTGAACGAATAAATCTTAGGAATAAATCATAGAAACGATAACCAAGTGAATCCTCATCAATTTCTTTCCCTTCCTGTAATGAATATCTAATACTTTGTGGAATGCCCTTATATGCAAAGTTTGTTATTGAACCATCAAGGAAAATTAAATCAGGTTTTTTCTCTACAAGTTCTAAAGCAACTTCAATCTCTAGAATATCTCTTAAAAGTGCACCAAAATTTTTTGGATCTTCTTCAATAGTTAAGATTTCTAAATCGGTTTTTTCGATCCAAATGGGATCTTTATTTTTTTCAAAAATAGCTCCCGCTGCTCTTGATGGTACTATAGTTACTCCAACTAAATCTTGTGAAAATCCCCCGCCATCTAATGCTGCAATTTTTCTTGGTTTGACTTCTGATGGAAGTTCAAAAAATGGACAATCAATATCCTTAATTTCCTTCATTATTTTCTTAAATTTGATTCGAGCATCTTCAATTTTCATTGATAATTTAGATTCTATATCATCTGAAATAGATTTATTCATAAGCAATCCCTTTATTTATTCAAATTTATTGTTTTTAAAATATAAAGTCTTACTCATATTATATAACATTGAAAATTAGATTAATTTTCTCTATCTCAATGCTTTTTTCATATATTGTTTAGCCTCAGATGTTTTACCCATGCTTTTTAAAGCCAATCCTTTATTGAATAACGCATCACGATGATTTTTAACATGTTTTAGAATTTCATCAAAACATAATATTGCTTCTTCATATTTCGATGACTCAAATAAAACTAAACCTTTCATAAATAGATAATCAAGATTGGACGAGTCTATTTCAAGAATTCTATCATGAATCATTATTGCTTCTGAATATCTATCTAGATGGCGTAAGCATGATGATATTTCTAGTAGTATTTCTATACTTGTAGGATCTTTTTCTAATTTCACTTCTAATTCTATTATCTTATCTTCTATTTCTTCATTAGATTGAGTATGTATGTCTTTTTCCAAAGCTTTCCCACTTTTTTGTTTTAATTGGAAATACAAATATTTTATGATTTTTAAATTTAAGTTTCAACAATAGAATAATAATGTTGGAATTAATAGTAAAATATTAAGTTCTTATAATTTGAAAATATATTAGGCGAGATAAATTGTTGACTAAAATACCAAAAAGAAAAGCTATTCTAGTTGAAGCAGTATTTAATAGAAGAGAAGGGGATCATTTGGCAGAATTATCTGAATTAGCTTTTGTTTCTGGTTATGAAGTAGTTGATAGAATAACTCAAAATTTAGATCGACCTAATCCTGCATATTTATTTGGTAAAGGAAAAGCTAAGGAAATTAAAGGACGTATAAAACAACTAGAAGCTAATGTAATAATAATAGAAAATAAACTCGATTCTATACAATCTGAAAATCTTAAGAAAATGTGGCACATTGAGATTATTGATAGATTTGAATTAATTCTTGAAATATTCATAAATCGAGCTGGGACTCAAGAAGCGATTACTCAAATAAGGCTTGCTGCTTTGAAAAAAGAAGGCGGATCAAGACACGAAACTCATAGAAGCATTACAGCTCGAAATGCTTTGATTAGAAAATTAGAAAAGAAATTAGAGATAATTAAAAAATCAAAAGATTTGAGGAGAAAACGCCGTATAGAATCAGGATTTGATTTAGTAGCTATTGCTGGTTACACAAATGCTGGCAAGAGCACACTTATGAATGCTTTAACAACAGCTGATGTAGAAGTTAGTGGTCGAATGTTTACAACATTAGATACAAAAACAAGAAGTTTTGAAGCATTAGGAAGAAAAATAATAATAACAGATACAGTTGGTTTTATCTCAAGATTACCTCACATTTTAATTGATGCTTTTTATGCAACCTTGAAAGAAATTAATACAGCTGATTTAATTCTTTTATTAATTGATGGAAATGATTCCATCGAAAATATAAAAAGAAAGGTTTTAGCTTCAGTAAATACTTTAGGAGCAATAGGGGCCAATATAATACCAATAATACCTGTTTTAAATAAAATTGATATTGCTCAAAATATAGACGAGAAAGAACAAATCATTGAAGCTGCTTTACGAAAAAAACCAATAAAAATTAGCGCGAAAAATCAAGTAAATATTGATAACTTAAAAGAGTATATTTTGGAAATTCTTGAAACAATTAGTTTTCATATAAAAATTCCTAATACAGATGATGGTATGTCACTTGTTTCTAAAATCCATGATAAAACAAGAATCATGGAAGAAAATTTTCATCCTGAAAATATAGAATTAAAATTTGAAACAAACAAACGTTTGGGTCAATATTTATACAATTTGATTAGAAAGAATTCATTGGAAATTGAAATATTAAATGAAGAATTATTAAAGAAGCAATTGTTTAAAGATGAAAAAGAAACTAAAACTGATGCTTTAAGTATTATTAAAACAGATTCTGGAGAGGAGTTCATTGTATTTGATTTACAAGAAGAAAGTGGTAAATCAACAAGAGAAGATGAAGAAATTATAAAGGATATTGAACATAAAACAAATCTAGAAAAAGAAGATTAAAAAGTGAATGGAATATGAAAAGACACAATAAAAAATTACTACAAATGATTTCAATATTTCTTATTTTTTCATTTATTATATCTTTATCAAGAAATGTATCTTCTTCTTCATATTCAAAACAAGATTTTATAGTTAATAATGATACTGAGATTATTTTGGATGAAGATAGTACAATATACTATAATGGAACTATAACTGTAACAGTAACTGAAGGAATTGGAGTAAATGCAACAGTAAATGGTCAGACTCAAGAAATCTTATTGGATGAATCAAAAGAATTTATTATACAAAATACAAAAGAAATTTACTTTACAATTACATCTGTTGGTCTTTCAAGAGGTTATTTTGAGATATTTTTGAATATAGATTTAGATGCTGGTGATAGCAATCCCATTACAATAACAGTTGGTATCTTAGCTGCTTTTTTGATAATTCTAAGTGTTACTTCATATTATATTAGATCTAAACGATTAGAAACAAAACCAGATGAAGATGAAGATACAATTGATCCTGAGGTTATTCGCAGAAGAAAAGAAGCTGCTGGAGCAGAAAAAAGATTCTGGGGTTTAGATGAAAAGAAATAATATAAAATTGTTGATTTAAATGATGCCATTTGAAATTTATGCCTATAAAGAATTTGAATTATATGGTTCTGAAATGCCTGAATCGGAAATTGATTTAGATCTTATAAGAAATCTTGGAATACAAGTAATAATCTCTTTAGATGAAGGTATAAAAGAGCATCCACAATATAAAGAAATAAAACAAGAATTTGAACATCATGATTTATTTATTATAGATTATGAAATACCATCACATGATCAAGTTAGAGAAATTATTGAAATAATATCAAAAGCAAGAGAGAGAAAAAAAGCAGTCCTTATACATTGTTTAGCTGGTTGTGGAAGAACTGGTTTAATACTAGCTTTAGCTGAAAAGCTCATTTATGGAACGAAGGATGGAAAGGAAGCAATAGCAAAAGTTAGAAAAATTAGACCATGCGCCATTGAAACACAGAAGCAATATGAATTTGTAGTAAATTATCAAATATAAATCATAAATCACCAATTATTTCTTCTTTAACATCAATGTTGATTTTACGTTTTCGTAATTCATCAATCATAATATCTGAAGGAATATTAAATTCTTGGACAATAACACCTTTTTTTGTAATAGTACCATTAGCCATCATCCTTGCTGTAATAGCTGTTGGAAAAGAAGTCATTCTCATCATTGATGTTAAATTATTTTCTTCATCAAAATAATCAATAATCTGATACGATATTTTCTTTTTCTCTTTATGTTTATATCCGATAACTTCAACACGAACAAGAGTTACATCTTTTGCATCTTCATGGGTTAAGTTCTCAACCAACATGCGTTCAAGGAATTTCCTTGGAGAAATCATACAACCATTGAATTCAATTTCATTATCATTTTTAAAACCCAAATCAAAAATTGCTTTTATTTTTTCACAATGACCTTTATAACGAATTGTTTTGTAATCTAATTCCTTAATTTTGCCAAGAAAAGTTTTCGGTAAAGTTGAAGTTCCTCCAGAAGTTTGGAAAGCTTCTAATTTACCAAAAGGTTCAGGAAATTCTATTTCTTCTAATTCAGTTAAAGATTCAACTTTAGTTATTTCACCATTTCTAATGACTTCTGCAATTTCTATATATTCATTTGTCAATCCTTGAACTGAAAAAATTAGTGAATAATTTAACGGAGGTTTTGGATTTTGAGGTAATCCCCCAACACGTATATGAATTTCTTCTAAAGAATCAAATTTATTTGCTCCATTTGCAACTAAAACACTTGCAACACCTGGTGCCAATCCACAATCTGGAATAATTGTGATATTAGCTTTTTCTGCATCTTCATTTAAAGTAAATTGTTTGTTAACTACTATATTATTTCCCCCCATATCGCAAAAATTAGCTCCTACTTTAATAGCTAATTTAGAAAAATTATAATTAAATGTATAAGAAATACACCCAATAACTGAGTTAACACCATTCATAGCTTCAAGAACTTGTTCATCATTAGAAGCATCAACTTTTAAAGGAATTACTCTATCATCATCTAACCATTGAGCTATATTTTTAGCTAATTTAAAATCTATATCTGCTAATCTAACTTCTTCAGTATCATCGTGACGAAGTAAATCAAATGCTACTGCTCTGCCCATAAGACCGGAACCAAGTATTAAATATTTCATAATATAATCGCCAAATTAAATTTTTATTTTTACAAAAAAATAATAGCTTAAAAACTTTAATTTAAATTGTGAATTAAATCTTCTCCATCAAATAACATTATCTAAAAGAAGTAATTGATAAGAAAAAGTAAAATATGGTAACTGAATTAATGAGTATATTAGCTAAATGCTAGTAAATATTTATTATAAATATTCAGGAGCTAAAATATTGAGAAAAAAAATATTCTATGTAGTTCTTATATTATCTCTTATGATGGTTTTACCAGCTTTTTCTGGTAATGCTATAGTTTCTCCAGAAGATTTTGATAATACAAAAATAACTACTGATGGTGAAAACCCTTCAAATGATCTGATTCAACCAAGTGGTAGTTACCAAGTTGATGATACAACAATAGATGTAATAGAAATAAGTTCAACAGAAACACATGTTATTTTAAATGATACACATAGAATCGAAATCAATCAAAGTCCAAATGTATTTCAAGCTACTTTCTATGAAATCACTCCACCAGGACTTTTTGCAACAGAAGATAGTCAATTATTGGATGTTACAGTATCAACAAATGAAATATCAACATCAATTGAAGTCATTCTTCCTAGTGGTCAAACGATTATTTTGAACAATACAGGTGAACATAAATGGGAAATTTACTCAGAAGAACTCAAAATGGATTATGACGGCGATACTAATACATTAATCATATATGGACCAGATTATCTAATTGCAATTGATGAAAATGTTGTATTGATTGATCATCTGTATGAAATGGATATTATGCTAGAAAAAGTAACTGATAGATGGTGGATGCTTCATGCATTTGCAGCACCTATGTTAATAGAATATTATCCAACAAAATACTATGCACCAAATGATAACTTAACTGTTATAGATGATTTGGGTATACCAATTGCATTAGGCCCTATAATTCCATTCAATTTTGTTAATCCTACAGGAGTAACTTTCACATTCCAAGATGAAGTTTTAATTATTTCATACCTATATTGGTCTGTTGCTTTTTACCCTGATATGATAGTAATCCATTATTACCATATCTCAATAATAATTTACTTTGATGCTTATGTAATTGTTGCAAGAATTGTCATTTTGATTTTTGATTTAACTTTTATTTTCTACTTCATTAATATCATTATTGATCTTTATCTCGTTATAATCTATTACGACTACGAAATAAAATTCTACTACTCACAAACGGTAATTGTTTATCAATCAATAGAAATAATCATAGTATTCATATCAATATATATCTGGGAAATTACAATTATTTGGCACATCAATTTATGGATTGTTCAAATAATATTTCTAATTCAACTGAATGTAATAATTGTTCAACCAGTTCGCTTTATTCTAATACCGGTTGTTATACCAATCTTTATACCAATTATCTATTATGTACCTGTGTTTATTAAACAGATAATACATGTTTATATTCCATATGCTGCTTTACAAGTCTACATTGATGTTTATGATGAAGATTTGAAAATGCCAACTCATACAATACAATATTTTGTTTATGATCAAACAGGCGCACCAATTGATGATGCAACAGTAAATATAGATTACAATGGAACAATTTATCCTGCTAGTTTCATAAGTAATGGAATTTATCAAGTTCAATTACCAGCTTCAGATGAAGTAGAAACAATTTCTGTAACAGCTACTAAACCTTGGTATCCTAATGGTGTTTTAACTTATGATTTAGAAGTTGATTGGATAATAGAGACTATCATAACACCAACCAATATCACTGTAACTGAAACTGAAACACCTACCACTCCATTGTATATTGTCCCAATACTCTCAGCTTTATTCTTAATGGCAATAGGAACAGTATTGATTTCAAGAAAGAAAAAGAAATAATTTCTCTTTTTCATTTTTTTTCTTTTTTAATTTCCTAGTAATAATCTTTTTCAATCAAATTTAATCATTAATTAATTACTTTAGGTTAGTGTTTAAATGGAATTGATTAAGCCAACTATTATAATTAATAAAACTCGAGTGTTAGCTAATATTGGAAAAATGGTTGAAAAAGCAAATAAAAGTGGAGTGGAATTTAGACCACATTTTAAAACACATCAATTAGCTGAAATTGGCAATTGGTTTAAAGAATTTGATGTTAAAGCAATAGCTGTTTCTACTGTTGAGATGGCAGAGTATTTTGCTGAAAATGGTTGGGAAGATATTACAATAGCTTTCATTGTGAATATCAAACAAATAGAACAAATTAATCTTTTAGCAAAAAAAATTAAATTAGGCTTATTAGTTGATTCATTTGAAAGCGTAGAGTTTTTGAAAAATAACCTAGAAAATAAAGTAGATATTTGGTTGAAAATCGACACTGGTTATCATAGAACAGGTATTAATTGGGATAATGAATCAGTAATATCAAATTTAATTCGTGAGATAAAAAAATCAGATAACATGAATTTCATTGGTCTCTTAGTTCATTCTGGACATTCCTATAAAGCAAAATCAATTTGTGAGATTGAAGAAATTTATGAAGATACTATTATTAAATTAAAAAGTCTCCAAGAAAGATTGCTATTACAAGGATTTGGTATAGTGAAATTATCTATAGGAAATACACCAGTTTGTAGTATAATTGATGATTTTTCAGATGTGAATGAAATTAGACCTGGAAATTTTGTATTTTATGACATTTCACAATTAAATCTTGGTTCTTGTAAAGAAGATGATATTGCTATTGCTGTCGCTTGTCCTGTAGTGGCAAAATATCCAGAAAGAAATGAAATAGTAATTTACGGAGGGGCTATTCATTTATCAAAAGACTATTTCTTTAATGAAGATGGATCCAAAAATTTTGGTTTAGTTGCTTTACCACAAAAAGATGGTTGGAGTAAGAAAGTACCTGATATTTACTTGAAAAACATTAGTCAAGAACATGGAATCATTCAAGCAACTGATGAATTTATTAAAACTGTAAAAATAGGTGATTTTCTTTATATTATACCAATACATTCTTGTTTAACAGCTAATTTACATAATGAATTTCTTATTTTAGATAACGATATGTATAAAAAAATTATAAAAACTTAACAAATTTGCTGTTAAACTTTTCTATTTTTATATTTTCTGTTCATTTTTTTGAGAAAACTGTTTCAATAGTTTAAAAACAGTTTCAGAACTATTACTGCTGATAATTTAAATCAAATAAAGAGTATATATTATTCAAGGAAGAACTTCAGGAGATTATAATGGCAGCCCAACAAAAAAAGAAGGATGAAAGAAGTGCGACAAAAAAAAGGTTTGATTACTTTATTATTATGTTTTATTTTTTTGATTAGTTTAATTTTAACCGATTTCGAAGTAGACGCGGTAAGCGTGATCTTACCAAAAGAAATAGAAACTCCAGATTTCGATGATTTTTCAATTACATTGGAAACAAATCAATCAACAATTGGCGCTGGAGATGGAGTTTTAACTAATCTGACATTGTTTAATAATGGCATAAATCCTGTTAGTGATATTCAAGTTGATTTTGGATTTGATGGTGAATATGCTGAATTTACAGAGGACTATCCTACTCATCAAGAAATATCTTTAATTAATTCAGGTTTCGGCTCTTCATTATTTATTGAGCTTAAATTAAATGAATCAGTTGATTTGTCCTCATTAACAAATCAAGCAGCAGATGTTTTATTGATTTTTGATGCAAGTGGGTCAATGGGTAATGAAATAGATCAAGTTAAACAAGAATTTCTAACAATTTCAAGTAATTTAGTACAACAAATACCTGATTTAAGGATGGGTGTTATGATTTACGGATGTACAGCATTTGGATCTGAATATCCGCAAGAGAGTCCTGATAATTATATTTATTTCACTTCTGATTTTGACGCTGTTGATGCTTTTATTTCTAAAATTGTAGCAGTTGGTGGTTTGGAACCATGGGGTGATGCCTTAGCATTTGCAAATACTTGGGATTGGAGAGAAGAAATACCAAAATTAATTATTATGGTTGGAGATGAAGATTGTGATCCAGGGCATTTAGTTGGTGTAGGAGAAATTGGTTCTTATTATAATGGTACTCAATTATTAGATGCAGTCACAAATCTAAAACAAAAAGGAATTAAGATTAATACTGTTAGAACTAGTTATGATGAAATTTTAACTAACCAATTTATTTGGATTGCTGAATATACAGGTGGAGAAAGTGTAAATTTAGATGAAATTCAATCACTTCCAAATCCAATGACATTACCAGAATTAATTGAATCTTGGACCTTGGAGTTATCACGAGAGTATTTTATTAATCTTTATGCTAATGTTTCTTGGACGGAAAATGATCCAATGGGTGATGTAGATTATGAAGATCAAAAATCAATTTATATAATTGTTGATTTAGCCCCTCCATCAATTGGAGTAACATCAATTATATCATTAAATGAAATTGACTTTTGTTATAATATTGAAATTTATGTAACTCCAATGGATATTTCCGGAATAATGTCAACAATTCTTTATTGGACTTTTGATGATTTAGAGCTGCCATTAGAACCAACTTGGTATTTTGAATTATTAACTAACAAAATTGATAATACATATATAAAAAGTATTTCTGGTTTAAGTGAAGGGGATAAATTATCTTATTATGTTATAGCAATTGATAAAGTCGGTAATATGGGCGAAACAGCTATCTTTAATGAATCCATCCATATAAATCCAAAAATATTAGGAACAACAACATCATTACTATTCTTAGAAGATAATTCTATTAGATATATTTATTTTGATATGGAATACTCAAATCTTGCTTATCTATGGGTAGATACTACTGACAGTGTTATTATTAGTTTAAACTCAGAAGTTGATTTCTCCATATCTAAAGTAGTATCACTTGATGATTATGAAATATTTGAGATATCAAAACTTAGCACAGAAAGCATTGTATTAGTAAAGTTAGAAGGAAATACAACAATAGATGATATTATAATTCATTGGAATGATGTATTTGAATTGGAAACAAGTGAAGTTAACACTATGAATTTTGAACTTACATCATCAAGTACAAATAATAATCAATTATTCACTACAACCTTTATTGAAGATGGTAAACTTAGCATAAGAATCATTTCATACGAACTTATTGTTCATATTCATGTATTTGATGAAAATTGGAATTTCATTGGAGTTGTTAGTCCAACAAATCCACTTGAACTTATTCAAGGTACTTATAATCTATGGGCAAAACGCATCTATCGTGATGGATATTTTGGTCTTTACTTTGGTGAAGATGAATATAGTTATACAGATCCATATTATTCACATGTCACTGAAACATATCCAGGATTTACAACAATCATAGTTATAATAGCTTTTAGTTTATTGGGATTTGTTTCAATATGGTTCACAAAAAGAAAGATGAAAAAAGAGAAAATTGGGTAATTTCTTTTTTCATATTTTTAAATGGAGGAATAGAATTATGAAGAAAAAATTGATTGGATACATAATAATAACTGCTATGCTTCTATTAACTATTACATTAAGTATTCCAATGTTGAATTATGTTCGTAGAGGACATACTTACTCAAATTTTCTTTTAACAAATGATCAAAATCATGTTTTAATTAACAACACTAGTTTTGATTTTTCAGCAAAATACATATCAGAAATTTCCTTCAATAGTTCAATTATTATTAATGAATTAATAACTGATATTTCATCTAATGGCATTATTGCTATAGGTAACATTAAGAATAGCACAAACAATAATCATGGATTTATTGATTATTATAAAATTATAAATCCAGAAAATAATCCAACTATTCAATTATCTGATAGTTATTTAGATGTAAATGAAATTAATGAAACTGAATATCTAAAAGGACAAACATTTAACAAATCACTAGATGGTCAATTTCCATATACAACAATTGCTTTATTAAAAAGAACAAATGGTTTGAATTATTCGATAGATTTTCTGGAATTTGATTCTGATACAATTGAATTTAATTCTACTTTTAAAATTCCTAATTTAATAATAGAATCAATATTCGATTTTGAGTACTTTGATGTTGATTATGATAATATTCCAGAATTATATCTAATTGGATTTAATAATTCAAATACAGAAAACTTACTTTTGGAATTTGTTTATAATCCAATTAGCAATTCATTTGATTTAAACAATATTTTTAAGTGGGCAAAAGGATCAAGCGTATTTGTTGATTTTGTTTATTATTATGATGAATTTAATGCTTA